>JAFOXE010000155.1 GCA_017425765.1 Paraprevotella sp.
AAGGAACCAATTACAAATCCGTAAGTACCTGCTTGGTTTCTTGCCTGCTTATAGTTGAAGTTTGTCATTTTGTATTTGTACCTTATTTATATATTTAGGTGCAAAAATAGTAAAAAATAGTATATCAATCGGCACAAACGAGCAAAAAACATCATTAGCGTAAGCGACTGATTTTGATAAGTGTGCTCGTGTATTATTAAAATGTTTTTGGTAATACTTGCGTGGTATGCGGTTTTTCCATATCTTTGCACTCGCAAATGGGAAAGTCCTATACGGCCAGCTCCCTTCGAATCCCCCAGGGCTTGATCGCAGCAAGGGTAGTTGGTTGTAGCGGCGCGATGTAGGTCGCTTTCCCGCCCGCCTCTTTAGCTCAGTTGGCCAGAGCACGTGATTTGTAATCTCGGGGTCGTTGGTTCGAATCCGACAAGAGGCTCAAAAGGATGTAAACCGATAGAGGCGAGACAATTGTGTTTCGCCTTTCTTTTTCTCAAATACAGCAGATTTTATGGTGCAAAGACGACCGCTCAATTCCATGTTGGCAACCCGCTTAAGACGTATGTTGGAGAATAAGGAATATGAAGGATTTGTTGATTGTTTGCAAAATCTGTCACATTCCGATTTCCGATCGGCGAGCGAGTTGTTAGCTGATAGTCTGTTAGTTAATATTTCTGAAGAGGATTATTGGTCGTTGTTTCGTCGGTTGTTGGAGGTAGATTCCAAGGCCTTTTTGGGTACTGTTTTGAAGGCCGCAGTTTTACGCCTCAATCGTAGTGAATTAGATATTAGACATAATGGTTTTTTGGTGGTGTCTAATTATCTAAACACCTATGAGAGGGAGATTGACAAACGTAAAATTTTGGAACGTTTGTTGCCGTGTATACAAGCAGAGTTTAATATAGAATTCCTTTTTGAGCGTCTTCATATAAACGACCCTCGTAAGCGTATTGAATTTTTAGTAGGTGGTGAACTTACTATGGTTAGCGCTTTTGTTTTGTTTAAAACCTTGCGTTTTTTGGAACACGACAAAATCTTTCTCACCAAATGTTGTCGATTTTTGGTGAAGAAAGGTAGTGGACTATCCTTTAATTTGGCTAGTTTGATAAAGGTGTACTTTGACCTTCAAGATGTTAATGGGACGTTCTCTTTGCGACTTCAACCCTACGAAACTGGAAGAATAGAAACCTCTTATGAGGCTTTTCTAAAGGTTATGTCCGGGGTCTAGTATGCATTTATTTTAGCTCTACTACCGTAATTCCTGCTCCACCGAATTGTACGTGCTCATCACGATATCCGTTCACTCCGTGCACGGTATTTAAGTATTGTCGTATTAAAGTGCGTAGAATCCCGTTTCCCGTTCCGTGTAATATTCTCACTCGAGAAACTCCCAAGAGTATAGCGTCGTCAATGAAATATGTTACTGCGTTGATGGCTTCGTCGCCACGCATCCCTCGCACGTCAATATCTTGCTTGAATTGTAGTTTCTTTTCGTAAACGGCATCTTGTGTTTGTTTGCTTACGTATGTTATACTTTTGGTTTCTTCTTTCTTGGGCGCTTCTGCTCGTTCCAATCGGTCTTTTTTTACATTTGTGCGCATCATGCCGAAGGTGACAATAGCTGTTTTCCCATTTATTTCTTCTATAACGCCTACAGAGGTTTGTCCCTTTATACGCACAGTGTCGCCTACTGTAGGTGGTGTGTTTGCTAATTCTGCTTGACGTATAGATTCTTTTTCTGCAGCTTCCTTTGCTTTCTCTTGTTCAAATTGTATTTTGTTTTTACTCTCTTTTCGTTCAGCTTTGCGTTTTTGTTTTTCTTGCAATTGCTTCATCTTTCGCAAGATATACTCCTCTTCTTTTGCGTCTATATCGGCTTGTTTTAGGTTGGTTTTGAACGCCTCTAATTCGCGACGTATCGATTTTGTCGTTTCTTTTTCGGCTTGTGCCTCGCGTATGGTTTTGATGGTGCGCTCAATTTGTGCATTTGAGTTGCTAATTAGTTGTTCGGCTTCTTCTTTTGCTTTCTTTAAGATGTCGCGCTTGTTTTGTCGTAGCTCATTAATCTCCGTTTCATATTGAGCAATGGTTTGCTCCATCTGCTTTTCGCGTTGATGTATGTTTTGTCGTTTATTTTCCCAATATCTTTTGTCGCGAACAATATCTTGTAAGTATTTGTCTGCGTTGATGTATTCGTGTCCGACCAAGTTTGCTGCATCAGCAATAACGTCTTCAGGAATTCCGATTTTTCTGGCGATTTCTACTGCAAATGAACTTCCCGGATTACCGATTTGTAGTTGAAATAGGGCTTGCATATGCTGACGGTCATATAGCATTGCTCCGTTTACTACGCCTTCGTGCTCATCTGCAAAATGCTTCAAATTCTGATAGTGGGTAGTAATTACGCCAAATGCATGTTTGCAATGAAAACGTTTTAGTACAGCTTCGGCCATGGCGCCACCAATTTGTGGCTCGGTACCGCTGCCGAACTCATCGATGAGAATCAAACTTCTGCCATCGCAATGTTTCATCATGTTTTTCATGTTGAGCAGATGGCTTGAGTATGTACTTAAATCGTCCTCAATACTTTGCTCGTCGCCAATGTCAATGAACATACTATGGAAAAGGCCCACTCGTGAGTTTTCGCCCATGGGAACGGGTACACCACATTGTGCCATATATTGCAGTAAGCCTACAGTTTTCAAACAAACCGATTTGCCTCCGGCGTTGGGGCCAGAGATGATAAGTATTCGTTTTTTCTGCTCTAGCTTGATGTCCAAGGGGACGATTTTTTTCTCTTGTTTTGCTAATGAGAGTTGTAATAAGGGGTGCCTAGCTAAAGTCCAATCTATTAGGGGTTTGTCTAATATGATGGGCGTAACGGCTTGTAACGATGCGCCAAACACAGCTTTGGCACGGATGAAGTCAATCTCGGCTAGGAGTTCGTATGATTTTAAGATATTGGGAATCAGTGGTCGTACCAGTTGAGAAAATTCTTGTAATATGCGAATGATTTCTCTGCGTTCTTCTGCTTCTAATTCTCGTATTCGATTGTTGGCCTCTACCACTTCGGCGGGCTCAATGTATACTGTTTTTCCCGTGGCCGATTCGTCGTGCACAATACCTCTTATTTTGCGTTTTAGTGAGGGATTTACAGGGATAACCAGGCGGCCATCTCGCAAGGTGGGTGTAACGTCTTTTTCTACAAGCCCTTCTTGTTGTGCTTGTCGGAGAATGGAGTTAAGACTGCGTGATATACCGCTTTCTGTGGCGATTAGTTCGCGACGTATGCGCTGCAAATCGGGCGAAGCTGTATCTTTTATTTTGCCATATTTATCCAGAATGCTGCCGATGCGACGAGTCAGTTGTGGATAGGCAGAAACTTCTCGGATTAGACGTTTCAGAGCTGGATATCGTCCTGGTACATCTAATACCGTGGTATCGTCCGACTCAGACGACGGTGTGGTGTCATCAGGTTCATCGTGTCGTAAGAATAAGATGATGGCCTCAATGGTTTCTAATGAACGTTTCAAATCGAACAATTCGTTTTCTTCCAAGTATGTACCCTCGATTCGGATTCTTTTTAGCGAAGGACGTACATCAAAGAAATTCTCGTTAGGAAAGTCTTCGTCTGAATTCAAAATTTGCATGAATTCTCTTGTCTGTTCGTGTAATTCGCGTAGAACTAGGATATCTTTCCGAAAGGTCATAGCATCGATACGTTCTTCGCCTAAGGTGCTGAGGCATTGTAGGCGAATGAGTTGTCTAATTTCGGAAAAACCGATTTTTTGTTCGAAATTTTGTGGGTATATCATGTGTGCTTATTTCGATATGTATGTGTCTATCATTATAGGTTCTTTTTAGGATATAATGCTTCCCACCAAGTACTGTCGTCTTGTAGCCATTTTGCAAACCAGGCGAAGATAGTGTTTTGCCATTTAATACGTTTACCGTAATTTAATATCTGGTGGTCTTGTCCGGTGATGGTGATGAATTCAGTTTCACGTCCCAACATCTTTAGTGCGGTATACATTTGTATGCTTTCGCCTATGGGCACATTAGTATCTACATTACCATGTAAAAATAAAATGGGGGTGGGTATCTTATCGGCATTGAATAATGGGCTGTGTTTGGTGTATAAGTCAGGGTTGTTCCATGGATAGCTGTTTGCTGCTGCAATTTCACTATACGAATATCCCCAATAACCTTCGCCCCAATAGCTGGTAATGTTACTGATTCCGGCATGAGATATAGCTGCTGCAAAAAGATTGCTTTTTATTTGAAGTGTTTGGGTCATGAAACCACCATACGAGGCACCGATGCATCCTATTTTTTCTTTGTTCACATAGTTGTGCTCTTGACAGAATTTCTCTGTACCTTCAAGTATGTCATCGGCCGTATAGTCGCCCCATGCGTTTACGTGTCGTGCAGCAAACTCTTGCCCAAAACCGGTGGCTCCGCTAGGTTGGACCACGTACACGATATAGCCCATTGCAGCGTATAGATGATGTGGATATCGACTCTCAAAATAACGAGGTGTAGGAGTGCAGCCGCCATAGTAGTTAACAATGAGCGGATACTTCTTTGTAGGGTCGAAGTGAGGTGGAAGGTAGTATCGTCCGTAGATGCTATCTCCACGCGAACTCATGAAGTTCCATTCTTTACATTCTCCCAATGTGATATTTTCAAGTTTTTGAACGCCAATATCTTCGATGAGTGTAGTGCGTTGCTTCTTTGTGTTTATGCTGTACAAGCGATTGCCATTTGAAACACTTTCTCCGTAATAAACTAGATTGTTTGCTGTGTATGCTTTTGAGAAGCCTCGTACCACTTCTTCGCGATTGTTCATGGGAGTGATTATCCCGTTTATTGTATTTAACGAGTAAAGATCGATGCGATCACGATTTCCGGCAGTAAAATAGAATAAACCATCGGATGATAGTTGTGCATCGCTATTTACGCTCGGATTGAAATTTTCGGTGAGTGGAGTGATTCTTTTACTTGGAATATCGTAAAGAAAATACTCTCCTTCGTACATGTTGGCGGGCTTTTTATCCTTTGTTTTCAGCGCAATTCCATCAAATGACTCCGGTGTTCCTGTAATTAAAAGTTGGTTTGTGTTGGTGCAGAACTGAGCCTTACTTACAAAGCCCTCTCTTTGTAGGATAGTATCCACATGGTGTGTATCGGTTTGGATGCGCAATAGGGTATACAAATAGAACGGGCGTTTTGTGATGCGTTGCTCCTTAATCATCATAAGGATGTTCTTTCCGTCGCGTGAAATATCCGAAATCCAACATTTTTGGTGGCCGTATACAAGCGGTACTAAGGTTTTTTTACTTAAATTGTATGTACTGTAAATGGGGCGTTTGCGCCAACCGGGTTGACGGTCGTCCGGTTCTATAATTTGTTGGCAATCAGCATCCTCTCTAGGCCCATCTAGATATTCTGTAATAATAAGGTAGTCTTCTGTGGGAGCAATTGTAAATTGTCCTTCAGGAAGTTGGTTGGTAAGAATGGTTTCTTGTCCATCGGTCGGTGATACGGTTACTAGCTCGGTACCTTTTAATCCTTTTCTTGTATAATAATAACGTTCACTTTGCGGCATCCACACGATTGATTCTTGTGTGGTTAAAAGCGTCTTGCCGGTAGCAGTTTCACTAACAACTGTTTTGTGTTGGTTTTGTCCGCCATCCAAAGTGGTTGCATAGCGTGTCAACAAATAGCGTCCTCCGGCAGACAAACTTACGTCGTAGTATTTTGTGCCGTTCAGTACGTCTTTTATGTTGTATGTGCGTTTTTGCTTTAGGTTTGCTTGTACAGATAAGTTTGGCTTTTCGCTGTTTATATGAATGCTGATGCTGTTCTTAGAATTAGATTGTGACAGGTATTTTATAACAACATCGTGTGTGCCCGGTTCAAGGTTCATCTGGCCGACTTCGGTAGCAAGTCCGTTGATGTAAACCTCCTTGTGAATTAAACCTTGAATGTTGAGGTTTGCTTTTGTATATTGTGATGCTTCTATCGTAAAACCTACAAGATGGAGTGCTGTGTTCTCGGTAGTTGGCAATTCGCTTGCAGTTATGATTTTTCCTTGCTTGAGGGCAGATAACGACACGTTGCTCTTTTTTAATAAAACTTGCGTAGAAAAGAGTTGCCCGTTTGCAGCCACTGAATCAATCATTATAGGTGTGTTGATTGCGTACGGTCCGACGTAAAGTAGTTCCTTTACGTAGATGTCTATAGCTTTACATAAGGTGCACAATAAAAATACGATGCTTAAAGTCCAATATCTTTTCATAGTATATAATTATTTCTTTTTGTTCTTTTATTTAGCCTAAAACCACGTCCAATACCATCATGATACTAAATCCTATGGCAAATCCTATGGTGCCAATGTTGGAGTGTTTCCCTGCAGCGGATTCTGGGATAAGTTCTTCAACCACCACATACATCATCGAGCCGGCAGAAAAAGCCAACAGGTAGGGTAGAATAGGTATTACGTAAGCAGCCAATAGTAAGGTTAGTATGGCTCCTATTGGTTCAACAATACCACTTAATGCTCCGAGGAAGAATGCGTGGCTTTTACTATAGTTTTCGGCACGTAACGGGGTGGAAATAATGGCACCTTCAGGAATGTTTTGAATGGCGATTCCTGCTGCCAAAGCGATGACGGCTGCCGATGAAATTTCAACCGATCCCTCAAGGGCTCCCGCTAAAACCACACCTACGGACATGCCTTCCGGTAGATTGTGCAGAGTTACAGCCAGCGTAAGCATGCTGGTGCGTGAGAGTTTGCTGTGTGGGCCTTCCGGTGTGCTGCTGTTAAGGTGTAAGTGGGGGATAATCCGGTCCATGAGCAATAAAAAAGCGATGCCGCACAAGAATCCGATTAAGGCGGGCATTACTGCCCATTTGCCCGACGATTCGCACATATTCATGGCAGGAATGAGGAGCGACCAAACAGAGGCAGCTACCATTACACCCGATGCAAATCCCAATAGTGCTTTCTGAAATAATGTTGGGATTTTGTTTTTCAAAAGAAAAACGAATGAAGAACCTAATGCGGTGCCCGCAAAAGGTAGAAGTAAAGCTATGTATATCGGATTCATAGGATATGCTTTGTTGTTTTCGGCAAAGATAACGATAAAAACCGAGCAATACAGTATGAAAATTTAGGAAAAAATGCACCAATCTGCTTTATGAGCATGATGAAAGATAGTAATCTATCAGAAGGAAATTGGTAAATCTCAAGGCAAGGTATAAGGATAATAAGCAAAACTCTTAATTTGCAAATAGACAAGAAGAAGAGCTTGCCCTCGTATAAGGGGATTAGGTTGGTGGGGTGATTCTAGATTTTGCGTGAAAGATTAGAGGTGAACTGAACGGTTAGTTTGTTCAATTTTTCACTGTCCAAATCGGGCATTGCCTGACTGATTGTTTCACGAAATGCTTCCGAAGCCTTCATCTTGGCCATGGCCTTCCCGGTTTGGAGGCCGCTGTGATAAGGTGTGTGGGGCAGAAGGCTGCGATTATAATTACCGTCGCTCATGGGTGTGTTGTGGTGTGAAAGAGGTATATATATAATTAAAGGTGTAAAAATCGATTGGGGCTATTTCTTTTTGCGTGCAAACAACTGTTTTATGTATTGAACGGTTGCAATGCCAATGGTAACACCTTTGTACACACTCATGCCACGATTTACCAACGCCATGATAGACTCCCATTTGTTTTGAGGTTCGGGTGTCGGCTTAAAATAGCTGCCGGCCTGTTGGCGTATGCGTTTAGTGCATTCGTCAATTTCTTTTTTCGTCTTAATTTTCTCTGCCCGAATGTATGTGAGCCAATCGGTGACGATGAGTTGCTGTTGTGGATTAGGGGTGTTGTTGACGATCATTGGGAGCAGTGTTTTCGATGAATAATTTTACAAATAGCTTAGCCAATGGCTGAACCACAATCTTATCGCGCAACAGATAGAATAAGATTAAGATTATAATGATGCTTCCGCCTACGATGGCAAAACCGAGGGGAAGGTTTTGGGTTATGTTTCCGAGATAGTAGGCTGCTGCAAAAGCAAAATAAAGCAGAATCATCGCTACGAGTAAGATGATGACAGAGATGATTACGATGGCCGACAATAGTACAGTTACTTTCTCTGTAAGGTCGAGTTTCAAGAACTTCTTTTGGAGCTCCACATATTGTTTGCACTCCGAAAGAAGTTTCTTGATGTTGTCTATTTCTTTTTCTGTCGAAAACATAAATGCGTGGGGATTTAGGCCTCTTCTGATGCTTTAAGTTCTTCGGCAATTTCGTCTACCAAAGTGTTCATTTCTTTGCGATTCAAATGGATGCCTCTTTTACGAAGGGCTTCTGCAATCTTCTCGCGAGTGTCAGAACCTTTTTCTGGTGCGAACAAAATTCCTGTTGCAGCTCCTACGGCAACTCCGCCCAAGAATGCTACCAAATAGTTTAATGCTTTCATATTGGTTGAATGATTATTAAGTGTTCAATGGCAAAGGTAATAGTTTTTTTATCCCCTGCAATAGTTGACCCTCGATATTTTGTCTTCGTTTTACTTTGTAGATTGTATTTAACTTTTTTTATGCAGAATATATTTGGTACGCATGCATAATATAATTACCTTTGCAGTAGAGTTAATGATAAAAAGGTCTACTCCTTTGTTAAATAAGGTCTACAGCTTTTGAAAAAATGCTCTACACCTTATTTTAATTAGGTCTACACCTTTTTTCTTAATATTCAAAATCTAATTGAAAAACTATGAGTATT
>JAFOXE010000156.1 GCA_017425765.1 Paraprevotella sp.
CCACCGAGGTAAAACTCTACAGCCATGTAGTTGATGTATTCGTCAATGTCTACCAGGTTGCGTATCTGTTCGTAAGTAACCTCATCAGCAGCATTTTTCGAGAGTTCATACCATTCAAGGAAAGCTTCACGTGTGCCCTCCATTTGTACATAGCCCGAGTCGGGACTCATCTCGAATTGGTCCATTTCGTCGGTGTCGATGCCCCAATTGGCATAGGCATAATGTTTGTTGTTGGGTTCGCGCATGTTGAGCATGCCCTTATACTCTCCGTTGATGAAGTGCATGACGGGTTGTACCGACTGACCGTCAACGTCGAATCCTGAAGTGTGAACGATAGTTTGCAAGGCCGCATCTTTTATACGACAATCAGTATCGTTACCACCGTTGCGTATTTGGAGTGTCTTGTGCTTGAGGAAGGGCTTATCGGCAAAGAAGGGGTAATTGATTGAATTGAGGCCTTCGTATATTTTGCTTGCTTTGAGTTTGAAGGAGTGGGGCTGCCATGCACGGCTCCATCCACCACACATGGAAAAGTCGACCTCTTGATTTGCCACCATTCCCTCTTCGGGTGTGATGTATTCAAAGTTTACAGGGCGATCCCAGTCCATGTTCCAATTGCAAGGGCTGCTCTGTCCGTTGCCTGTACGACCGTTTACTCCCTTGACATATACACCGAGATAATCATCATAAAGGTTCACGGGATCGGTAACGACGGAGATGATGGGTAGCATGTAATCGTTGTCCTTATATATATAAGAGCGTGTCACTACCTGGCTCGGCAATTTGTCTTCTTGGAAAAGGCGAAAACGGTAGGTCGTTGTATTGGTTACGTTGAAACTTCCATTTGTGTTAGTGTAGCCATTGGTGAGGGTTGGGGTTGTGCCATCGGTCGTGTAACGCAGAGTAGTTCCTACTGGTATTTGCACGTTAAAAGAGAAAGGTGTGGTAAACAGACAAGCATCTTTGTCTATGACAGGCGCTTCAACACGTTCTTCTGCAAAAATGCTTGTGGCGTTGCTCTCTCCAGGGGTTGGAGAGGAGGTGCGTCCCCATTCTCCTGTGCCATTAGATTTTCGGGCATATGAAGTTCTTGGTATAGCGATAGGGTAGTCCTGACTAGTAATAAGCTGTCCATCGCTGTTACTGATATAGATGGTGCCACCGTCGTAGTCGAGTTTGAAATCTATTTGTGAAGGGAATTGAGCGTTGCAATGGTCGAACCACAGAACTTTGTAGCCTTTTGCGGGGATTATACCTCTTTCTTTTCCTAAATTATATTTGGTGAGGTTGGTTGCGTCATCGCTGATGTAGAGGTAGTTAAGGCTCACCGGCTGCTCTGTGGAATTGTATAGTTCGACCCATCCCCCATAATTGAATGAGGGGTCAATGAACATGTCGATATTAGCCGACTGTATTTCGTTGATGATGATATTTTGGGCGGTAGGAGTCTCGCTTTTAACAGAGACGTTACATGAAGCCGATATGCCACTTTCGTCTATCGCTTCAGCGTAGATTGTCGCTGTTCCGGCTTGATATGCTGTTATTTTTCCGTAGTCGTCTACATCTGCGACTTGGGGATTGCTGGAATACCAAGTGACCTTCTGATAAGTGGCGTTGGTGGGGGTGACTACAGCTTTTAACGTAGTACTCTCACCATTGAAGAGTGATATGGATGATTGGGAGAGTGTTATCGCAGAAACAGGGATAAGCTGACCGTAGTATTCCAACTTGAAATTGTCCATCATGCACCAGTTGCTACTTTGATACTCCCAACAATAGATGCCAAAATTTAATGTGCCATTAGTGACCTCTACATCGATGTAATTATTGTACATGTCTTGTGCAAAGCAATAGGCACCAGCCTCCATGCTCGTAGGGAAATGGCATATGTTGTAATTGGTGTCTCTAGTCGAGAAGTAACCGCCTGCTCCTTTCGAGGTTAAGTATTCGGAGTAGACACTAACTATTTTTGTAGTATTGTCATTTGCGTATAAATATGCTGTAATATCCTCAGTTTCATTAGCATAGGACTTGTAAGCAGTGTTGTCGTCAGTTGTGCGATAGTATGCTTGTACAGAAAGACGATATTTGCCATTGGGAAGATTGATGCTTTGATTTAAGTCAAACCATCCGTGCCAAAATTCCATGCCTCCATATCCGGTATTTTGACTCTGTGCGTTGCTGTTGATGGTCCATCCCTTTACGCTTCCATTGTCGAATCTGGGGTTGTCAATGTATGCATTAGTAATGTCGATCCATTCGGTGGTTGGTGTGGCATGGGTAAATAAATGCGTACACGTTGCTAAAAGGATAGTGATGAAACGTTTCATGGATATAGGTGTGTTTCTTTATATGCGGTTGTTTATATATAGTATATGGCAAAGATACAACAAGTTCAGTTTTATTTGTTTGTTTTTGTAAAAAAAATGATTGAGTATGGTGAATTTATGCATTTTCTTTTGAAAAGCAGTCTCTTGTTATATTAAAACTTGCCAATAAGTTTGTCGAAATAGTGAAAAAAAACTAATTTTGCACATACGTTTTGTCGACATGGAAATTTGTACAATTATCTTGATGAGTTCGTACC
>JAFOXE010000157.1 GCA_017425765.1 Paraprevotella sp.
CGTCATCCCAAGGGATGAATCCCCCATGTCGTGCCGCTCCAATGAGTGTGCCCGAACTGAGCCAGTACGGAATGTTGTTTTTCTTGCATATGCCGTCCAGAATGTCGAGCAACGTCAACATTCGTTCTTGCTGTCGTCTGAGCAATGATCCTTCTGGGTTGAAGCGTTCGCGCAAGGCGATATGAGTGGAACTCTTTTGCATATCTATGATCTATATACTGAGCATTTCGTGGAATAAGGCAGATGATATATAGCCACTTTGAGAGAGGTCTTTACCGGTGAGCTTTCCCTCGTGAATATACTCTTTGTTCATCATCTTGCTGCCCCACGAAAGTACACGATCGATGGTAGGAGTGGGGCATCCTAATGCCTCTGCTACCGATTTTATGATTACCATTCCGTAGGGGAAGTCTTCCGTAAAATATCGGTTTTCGAAATCCGGCTCGTAGCCTTCTTTTGTTTTCTTCATCGGTGCCTTGATACCCATAAAGGCCGGAATAGAACGTAACTTCTTTGTTAGCGTTTCGGCCGATGTACTTTCGTAGTAGTTCAGAAGGCGGGGTATGGGTGTAAGTTGTACGGGGATGTGGCTTAATACGTTCTGAAATTCCTCATCGCATGCAATTAGGATTTCAGAACTGAGGTCGTCCCATGCGTCATAAAAACCCGGAATTTCGGAGAAAGGTGTATTCTTGTTCCAATGATGAAACAGACCGTAGAGACGTGCCGGGTGCAACAAAGGGTTGCTGTTTGTAAGACTGGCCTCCAACCAATGGTCAAGATGCTGGATGGGTGTGTCTAATAAAGAGGCGAGTATTTTGCACAAATACTCTTTTTGACCTATTCCTTTTGATGCTACGTGTAGCATGTTCTTATACCCCAAAAGGTGGGCCGAATGCCCATAAACATTGGTGCGAGCGATGTAGGGAGAACGTTGAAATCCGAACATGCGGGTTTGTGCGCCCAATACCTTGTGTGCCATAAAGAAAAAACCGGTACTGCACACCACACTACCCACGTAGGTATTTTCTGATAAGTGCGGTCGAATGGTGTTAAGCACCTCTTCAATGGCAAATCCCGGTAAGCATAACATAACGATGTCACATTCCGGAATGGTTTCTTGGGGACTGGCCGAGATACACGAAACATCTCCACGGAAAATGTTTCCTCTGCAATCGTCAATGATTAACGTATTGCTCCATTCTTCCGGCTTTCGTGTCAGTATCGACACATCATGTCCCTGGTGTGCTGCCTTTCCGGCAATGATGTGGCCAAGGGAGCCACCCCCACAGATGCATATTTTCATTTACTTGTCAATCTCGTTCAGTATTTGTATCAGTGTGTCGTTATCGGCACGGTCGCGCACGGCTATGCGGATGTAGTTGCGTCCGTGAAACGCAGATTTTGTTCCGCAGTCCTTAATAAGAATGTTGTGTTGTCTTAGTAGCAAATCGGACAGTTCGTGGGATGTAAATTTTGAGATTACCTCGCATAAGAAGTAATTCGCTTGCGATGGAATTATACGAAGGAAATCTATTCGCTTTAAGGCTTCGAAGAAACGATCACGTTCTGAAGCTATTTTTTGGCAAGCCACATCGTATTTTTGCTCGTATTTGCTGTAGATTTGCATATAGAATTCAGCAAAGGAGTTGATGTTCCAGATGCTGACATCTTTGCGTGTTCGACTTATCAGTTCGGTATTGGCGGAGGCAATGAGGCCCAATCGAAGACCGGGTACACCGTACGACTTTGAGATACTTTTTACCACTACTAAGTGTGGATTTTGTTCCATAACCTCGTTTTTTAATAGTGTATGTGCTCGTCCATCGGTGGCAAAGTCCACGAATGATTCATCTACTATGAGGCGGATGTTTTGCGCTTTGCTCCAGGCCAAAAGCTTTTGAATTCCACTTGTAGAGATGAAGTTGCCCGAGGGATTGTCCGGGTTAATGAGCAACAAAGTGTGGATGCCTGTGCCGGAAAAGAAATTGATGAGTTCGTCGGCCGTATAGCGGAAGTCCTCGTTGTTGGGAACGAATGTGATTTTTCGGTGTTCGGGCAGACGATTGGGATACTCCTCAAATGTGGGGTATGTAACACCCACGCAGTCGTCCGATTGTTCCATAAGGCTCTTGATGAGTTCGGCAGCTCCGTTTCCTACAACCACATAATCCTGTTTCAAACCAAAGTTTTTGGCCATCAAAAGCGTGTTTACGTGCATGCCCGACGGGTATTCAGTGAGCAGTGTGTCGAAATTTGCTTTTAGCTCCTCTCGCATTTTACGAGGGGGGTAATACGGATTTACGAGATAGCAAAAATCTTTCATCGTGGGGAAACGCCAATATCCTCCGTATCTTTTGTGGTAAAGTTGTAGTTTGTTTTCTTCGGCAAACAGTGTTTCGGCAATATCCAGATCTTGGGCATCGTCAATCTCATACCATCGTTCACCTTCTAAGGGTAGGCCTTTCAGTTCGCAGTTGTCGAGCAAGGCAATTACGCGCAGCACC
>JAFOXE010000158.1 GCA_017425765.1 Paraprevotella sp.
GGAATGGATTAACTTTGCCAACACAGCCAAAGCAAAAGGTAAGATTCAGGCTATCCTGCGTCGTGAAGACCGCGAAATGCAGAAGGCTGGAGAAGAGATTGTAAACACATTCTTTGCAAAAGCTGACATGGAGCCCAACAGCGTAAACCTCGATAAATTATGTGTGCTGCACAACATCCACATGCGCGAGGAACTACTTTCTGCTATCGGAAGCAAGAAAATTATATTGGGAGAAGCCGACCTTGATGCACTGCGCGAGAAGGCTACCAACAATGCTAATTGGGCACGATTTATCCCCTTCTTGAACCGCAAGAGCAAGAATCCTTCCGAACAAGTTGAAGAAGAAGTCGTATCGGAAGAAGGTCTTAAAATAGACAAGAAAAAGCCGTTGATTCTCAACGAAGAGAACATCCGACGCTATATCATTGCCGATTGTTGTCACCCTATACCGGGCGATGACGTGTTGGGCTACATTGACGACAAAAACCGTATCATCATTCACAAACGCCAATGTGCCGTAGCCGATAAACTGAAAACTAGCGATGGAAACCACATCTTGGCTGCACAATGGGATACGCACAAAACCCTTGTATTCCCGGCCAAGATCCATATTAGCGGTATTGACCATGTGGGCGTGTTGAACAGAATTACACAAATTCTATCACAGCAACACAACATCAACATCCATAGATTAGTGGTAGAAACCAATGATGGCATCTTTGAATGCGACATGCAGTTGGAAGTGCATGACACAGAAGACGTAAAAACCATCTGCAGAAACCTAAAAGAGATAGAAGAACTTGAGGTGGTAACTCGCATCAGCTAAGTACAAGAATTACACCCTCAACTCAATAAAAAGAGTCGCTCGTCTATAAGCCATATAGACGAGCGACTTGTATATATACACCCGAGCGTGTGGAGAGCTTACACACCGCGGTGTGTTTTTCGCAAGACGAGCACCTACACAAAATAAGAAGGAGTTAGACCAACCCGTCTAACTCCTTCTTTATACTCATTAGCTCCTCTTTTATTGCCTGAAGACGCATCATCACCTCGGTGGTTTGCTGAGAGCCTTCCTTGTTGGTTTTCAGCGCTTGACGTGCTGCAGCCAACTTCATTCCACGCACCTTCACCAAGTTGTGTACCACACGTATCTCCTCAATATCCTCCTTGGTATATTGACGGATGTTACGACCGCTTTTTCGAGGTGCAATCGTAGGGAATTCCTTCTCCCAATAGCGCAACAGCGTTTCAGTCACATCAAACATCTCCGCCACTTCGCTAATAGAATAGTACAATTTCAGTTCTTTATGAGGATTCAGCGCCATACTTTTCCCTTATTTATCAAGCCCTTTTATGTGCTTTTCTTTGCAAAAATACGTAAAACAAATTATCTTTGCAACACTTTTTTGTAGAATATTAACGCATAAGATAAAATCATAATGACAGCAAATGAAATCCGCGACTCGTTCAAAAAATTCTTCGAGTCCAAAGGCCACCTCATTGTTCCGTCGGCACCTATGGTTGTGAAGGACGACCCCACGCTGATGTTTACCAATGCAGGTATGAACCAATTCAAAGACATCATATTGGGCAACCGCCCGGCAACCAGCAAGCGTTGCACCGACTCACAAAAGTGTTTGCGCGTAAGCGGTAAGCACAACGACTTGGAGGATGTAGGCCATGACACATACCACCACACAATGTTCGAGATGTTGGGCAACTGGAGCTTTGGCGACTATTTCAAGAAGGAAGCTATCGACTGGGCATGGGAATACTTGGTTGATGTATTGAAAATCGACAAGACAAATCTTTACGCCACCGTATTCGAAGGCTCGGCAGAAGAAGGTCTTGAACGCGACAACGAAGCTGCAAGTTATTGGGAACAATATCTACCCGCCGACCACATCATCAACGGAAACAAACACGATAACTTCTGGGAAATGGGTGCCACAGGCCCTTGCGGTCCTTGTTCTGAAATCCACATCGACCTACGTCCCGAAGAAGAAAAAGCAAAAATCCCCGGACGTGAACTGGTAAACAAAGACAATCCTCTGGTTATTGAAATCTGGAATCTTGTGTTCATGCAATACAACCGTAAAGCCGACCAATCGTTAGAAAGTCTTCCGGCTAAGGTTATCGACACCGGTATGGGTTTTGAGCGTCTTTGCGCTGTAATGCAAGGCAAGCGTTCAAACTACGACACCGACGTGTTCCAACCCATCATCCAAGTAATAGGCAGCCTTTCTGGATGTCAATACGGACAGGACAAGCAAAAGGATGTAGCCATGCGTGTGGTTGCCGACCACTTGCGTACCATTGCATTCTCTATCGCCGACGGTCAATTGCCAAGCAACGCCAAGGCCGGATACGTAATTCGACGCATCCTTCGTCGTGCAGTTCGCTACGCTTATACCTTCCTAGGTCAAAAGGAAGCATTCATGTATAAACTTCTTCCTGTACTTATTCAGGAGATGGGAGCAACATATCCCGAACTTGAGGCACAAAAGGTACTTATTTCTAAGGTGATGAAAGAAGAAGAAGACTCATTCCTTCGCACCCTCGAAACCGGTATCCGCCTTCTTGACGGCGTAATGGCCGAAACCAAAGCAGCCGGCAAGACTGTTATCGATGGTGTACAAGCCTTTACGTTGTTTGACACTTATGGTTTCCCTCTTGACCTCACCGAACTTATCTGTCGCGAAAACGGTTTAACCGTAGACGAGGAAACATTCAATAGCGAAATGCAGAAACAAAAGGAGCGCGCTCGAAATGCTGCTACTGTAGAAAACAGCGACTGGGTAGTGCTCAAAGAAGGCGAAACAGAATTCGTTGGCTGGGACTTCACAGAATACGAGTGCAACATTTTGCGTTACCGTAAAACCATACAGAAGAAACAAACCTTCTATCAGTTGGTACTTGACAAGACTCCTTTCTATGCCGAGATGGGTGGACAAGTAGGCGATCGTGGTGTTATCTGTTCTGAGTTCGAAACCATTGAAATCATCGACACCAAACGCGAAAACAACCTACCCATACACATTACCACAACGCTACCCGAACACCCGGAAGCTCCATTTATGGCATGTGTAGACATCGATTTGCGCAATGCAAGTGCTGCCAACCACACTTGTACCCACTTGCTCGACCAAGCTTTGAGAAGCGTATTGGGCGAACAC
>JAFOXE010000159.1 GCA_017425765.1 Paraprevotella sp.
GCAACATGGGTCCCAACTACTTCGAGATGGATTTGGATAGAGTGATAGGTTTGGCCTATTGGGGGCAGATAGACTATTTGGGCGAGAGTGGAGGTTGGCCGGCAAAGGGATGGGCGCAAGGGGCTTTCGACATCTCCTTGCAACCCAAACCGATTGCTTATCTGCTTAAGAGTATGTTTACGGACGAGCCGGTGTTGTACATCGGCATCATCGACAGTGATGTGGATTTGATGTGGAACGATGTGCAGGTGGGTACACCCCGCATGAGTGGGCATTGGAACCGCAAGGAAGGCGAGGTTCTTTCGCTATTTACCTATACCAATGCCGATGAGGTGGAGTTGTTTGTGAATAAGGTTAGTCAAGGACGTAAAAAGAATTTGCCGGGTCGGGCTCGTAACAAAATAAGGTGGGACAAAATACCTTACGAAGCGGGTTATGTGGAGGCGGTAGCCTATAAAGATGGAAAAGCGGTGAAAACTTATCGGGTGACGACAACCGGAAAGGCTAAGAAACTGGTGGCGCAGTCCGACAATTCAATGTGGAAAGCCGATGGAATGGACTTACAGCATGTGCGTATTGTGGCTGTGGATGCCAAGGGGCATAGAGTGCATGCGGCCAATAGTGCGTTGCGATTTCGGGTAGAAGGCGATGCACGCATCGTGGCGGTGGACAATGGCAACATAGTGTCCGACGAACTGCATGCGGTGGAGTCACGAAAGCTATTCCATGGCTCGGCATTGGTTATCTTGCGAGCCGGACGCCATGTGGGAGAGGTTACGCTGATCGTAGAGAGCGACGACTTCAAACCGATTAGAACAAGGCTCCGTTTACATTGATAATACATCGAAGGGCCGTATCTGCAATATGTGCGATACGGCCCTTCGTTATGAAGTACTTTTGTAGTATATTTGTGGGTGTGGCAAGGGGGTGAAGTGCACCTTGTGTGAAATAAATGTTTGGTGGATTAGTTTCCGGTGAACACTTGTTCGAACTTATAACCTCGGCGTTTCAACTCAATGGCAGCACCCATTTTGAACATTACTTTCACGCTGCGGGCAAACACATGGAAAGCCATCGGACTTTGTGGCTCAATCTGTTCGCGTCGGATAAGGGTGATGGCAGTTTGTGCCAAGCGGCGCAATAGGCTCTCGATGTCCTTGGCACGTTGGTCGGACAAAGGGATGTTGAGAATGTGCTGCACAATGTGCTCGTCCATATCGTCGAATCCTTGCTCGCCGTAGTAGGTGTTATAGGGCGTTTCCGAGCATTTTGCCCAATCGGTGTCCCAACCTGCGGCTATGGCCATACCCAAATAGGCAGCCCATGCCAATGAAACGGTGGGATATTGTTGCACGAGTCCTACAGCATCGGCCATATATTCCGGTGCAATCTTTTTCCAATGTGAATCAATATCTTCGCAGGTTAGCAAGGTGCCGTCAAGGGCTTTATACTGTGTGCACATCTGCAACAATTCTTCTTGTTGACGACGTTCAAATCGGTTTAAGTACTCGATGCTTGTTTCGTTCATAGCTTATGTTTTTTATATTCGTCCGCCCACCAAGAGCTTCAGAGCGTTAGGCATGTAGCGCTTCATCAGGTAGTAGACAGCCACACATATTGCCATTCCCAATAGCGGTGCTATCAGCATTGAGGCAAAGGCGCCATACACACTATATTTAGCTCCGGTGATGAAATTGGCCACTGCCATTGCGTTGGCCAGGAACCATATCTTTAATATCCCGAAGTTCAAAGCGTGCGAGGCATAGGCAAAGAATCCTGTTTTCCACAGATTGGGACGTATGGCCGGGCGGCGCTTACTCTTAAACCAAACCGTAGTCCATGTGATGAAGGCTATGGCGGCACCTATACAATACAAATTCATGGTGATTTGTTTGTAGGCTTCGTAGTCCTCGGTCAAGAATATGTTTAGGAACAGGTTGCTCAATGCTATAATAGTGGCAGGCCACTTCAAAGGTGCAAAGGTACTAAGAATATCTTTCCCGTTCAAGGCTAGGTAAGCTCCAAATGTAAATGTGAACACGGCGGTAACGTTCAAGCCGGGAATGGTCCATGCATTGAGGACATAGCACATGCCCAAAAAGGTTAGGGCCCACACTTTCCCTTTTTTTACTACCCAATAGATAATCGGACTGAGCAGCGCCATGACGATGAGTTCGCGCATAAACCAAAGTGGAAGTATGGCGGGACCACTTAAACTAGTGTCCCAACCAAAGATGTTGACACGACCAATGGCCCATTCTGTAGCGGTCCAATAAGTGTCCAGAAAACTTTCGGGATTTAGGTAGTTAGTCGCTATTTCCTGCCAACGATCGTCGGGCATACCTTTTTTGAAATATTTGAACAGTTCGCGAGCGAGATTGGAAACATACCAAATGGTGTTCCACAACAAGTAGGGGATGACAAGGGTGTGCCACCGCTTTTTAATCTTGTCTTTGTACACCGAAAAATTCCATGTTTTCGTTTTGTAAAAGAAGTAGTAGCCCGAGGTAAAAAAGAAGAAGCAAAGTACCACATGACCGCCTACATTGGTGAGTCGTGCTACGATGCTGTAGAAATTGGCGAACGTGAAGTTTGAAAAGTCAATGTTTTCTATGGGCGTAAAGAAGGGCGACAAGTGTGGATTAACATGCACCAACAAAACCCAAAAGGTCATAGGAAATCGGAGGAAATCAAGCACTTGCGATTGCATTTCTTCCTGCGTTCTCGGACCGGGTTGTGGCGCCCACAACTCTTTGAAGAAGTTCATGTTTGTAAAAGTTTTTGTGTATTTAAGTTTTAGCTTGTATGCTGCAAAATTAGAACTTATTTACATCTGTTGCAAAATATTCGTTCACAAACTCAAAAATACATGCTCATGCAGAAAGGTTTTGCTTGTGTGGTAAAGACAATAACAAGAGCCAATCTCTTCGTTCGTGTGAAGAGGTTGGCTCTTGTGGGTTTAGGGTTGTATTATGCCAATGCCACCCCAAATATGAACTTTTTTATCCTAAAAAAAACGGTGAGATGTATGACCTGAGTAGATATTCTTATCCACTTAAATAGAATTTATAATTTCCATCTTAGAGTAAGATGTACTCCTTCCGAAACATCATTCTCAGGGTTATAATAAATAGTTCCTATCACTCCTGCAGACATTCGCTTATATACCTTAATAAACAATCTTGTTTGCGAATATATATCAATTGCAGTATTCATTTTGTGGGTTTTCCATAGGTCTGTATAATGTTCTATAATGAAATGCTTCCATTCCCATCCTCCCACAACAGAGAACTGAGCTCCAAACCCTAAACGTTGCTTCCACATGGCAAGGGGTTCAAGCGCAAGGTAGCCATGCTTGCTATAGAAACAATATGCAGCGCCTAGATATGCTGTACTTTCATAAAACGAATTATTTGAAAACCCTCGGTATTCGGTATGTATGAATATGGGTAGGTTCCAAAATTTCTGTTCCCAAAAGAATTGTCCATATGCTTCAGATGCACCACCTTTGAATCTGGTGAGTTCAGTATATGCATATCCCACATGATTTTTGCCGATAGAGGTTGTCTCGGAAGCTACTTTCCCAGAACCATCAAAAGGGGAATACATGAACATCAAAGAGGACGAAAGATCGCTCTTTTCCTGTGCTGCCAAGTTGGTCCACGATAAAATAAATGTAAGAAAATAAAAAACGGCCTTCCTCATGCAATTATAGCGTTAAATCCCGATTCTCTGTTTCTATATCAAACCACTCTAAATCTTACTTAGGCGTATTCTTGGTCCAAATCTTGCAGGTCAGATAGTTGCCCATAAGAGAGAGGACATATCCACAAGACCACAAGAAAGCATGATTGTTCGTCTAGCCCATCATCTTCCCAATAGTCTTAGTATCTACTCATTTTGGAGAACCAATCTAAAATAAAGGATATGTGGGATTTTTGAAGAACAGAATCAAACCAAAGAAAAGCGCTAACTGCTTGTTGTTATTGCAATTAACGCTTTTCCATTTCGTGGACCAGCCTGGGCTTGAACCAGGGACCTCCAGATTATGAGTCTGTTGCCAAGCATGCTGAATTTTGCAAATTCAGCAC
>JAFOXE010000160.1 GCA_017425765.1 Paraprevotella sp.
ATAAAATATGCATAAATCACCATGGAGTAGATAACAAACGCCAAGGGTATCCACACCGACTTCTTCATTTTTGAACCTTTCATACTTCTTTTAATTTTGATTACAACGCCACCGTACAAACATTCCACCCAACGTAAGGGTAATGATTACACCCAAAACACAACTCAATATATACGGAAGTTGGAATCCTTCAGGAGCAACTAGTATATATGAGCTACATACACAAGTCATAAATAATGCGGGCACCAACGCAACATAATAGTTCTTATGATTTCGTGCCAACCACACCGTTACCGCCCATAGTGTGAAAACCGAAAGTGTTTGGTTGAACCATGCAAAATACCTCCATAGTATGTCGAAGTTCACAAACTTCAACCCGGCAGCTATAGCAAACAAAGGAATGGCCAACAAAAGACGACGCCAAATAGCGTCTTGACGCAAATGGAATACGTCGGAAGCAATAAGTCGCGCACTACGGAATGCCGTATCCCCCGAGGTGATAGGAGCTGCCACCACACCCAGAATAGCCAATATAGCTCCCACCGGGCCCAACCAACCTTGGCAAATGGCATTCACGATGACCGCAGGGTTAGACTTTCCTTCCGGCGACATTTGTGCCATAAGTTGTTCGTATCCACCCGTAAACTTGATGGCCGCCGCAGCCCAGATAAGCGCCACAGCACCTTCTGTAATCATTGCCCCATAGAACACGCGACGACCGAGTTTCTCGTTCTTCAAACAGCGTGCCATCATAGGACTTTGCGTGGCATGAAAGCCACTAACTGCTCCGCACGCGATGCTGATGAAAAGCATAGGGAATATAGAAAGACCCTCTTTGGGATGATGATTGGCGAAGGCCTCATTTATTTCAGGCATCCATCCCGGATGAGTAAAGATGCCGTAGAAAACACCCACCGCCATTACAAGTAATGCCACACCGAACAACGGATACAAACGACCGATTATAGTGTCTATGGGCAATAAAGTAGCAAATATATAATATACGAAGATGAACAACGCCCAATAGTCGGAACTGCCCAACACGCCCCACTCCGCCGTCATAGTAGCCAAAAGGCCGGCCGGTGTAGTTACAAACACTGCGCCCACCAACACCAGCAACACAAGAGAAAATATACGCATCACTCGGCGCACCCCGGCACCCAATTCATCACCAACCAATTCAGGCAAACTTGCACCCTTCTTGCGTAAAGAAATCATGCCCGAAAGATAATCGTGTACTGCACCTCCGAAGATACATCCGAACACGATCCACAAATAGGCTGCCGGTCCGTAGAGGATACCCATAATGGCACCAAAGATTGGCCCTGTACCGGCAATATTCAAAAATTGTATAAGATATACTTTCCAAGTGGGCATGGGGATGTAATCTACTCCATCTTGCTCGGTGTAACAAGGCGTTTTTCGATGTTCGTCAACACCGAAGACCTTTTCTATAAATGCCCCATATAATGTATAACCCAAGACTAGGGCTAACAAAGCAACACAAAATGTTATCATAGCAATATCATTGAAATATGAATGCAAATGTATGAAAATAACAAAAGGAGGAGATGCTTTTTCTTACAAAATTTCTCGTATGCCATTAAAATAATATACCTTTGTGCAGATTATCATCACAACACCATTCAAACCATGATGCGTTGCATTTTCATATACATTTTTGTATTATTTTGTAGTTTGTTCTGTTCGGCACAACCACTCTCAACGCCCAAGAAACACGAGCTGCGTGCCGTATGGCTCACCACCCTTAGCGGGCTGGACTGGCCACGAACAAAAGTTCGCAATGCAGCCGACCAAACGCAACAACAGAAAGAACTTTGCGACATCCTAGATCAGCTACAAGCTGCCCACATCAACACTGTGATGCTGCAAACACGTGTTCGGGGCACCGTTATATATCCATCACAAATAGAACCTTGGGACATTTGTTTGACCGGTTCATACGGCAAGCATCCCGGCTACGACCCGCTTGCATTTGCGATTGACGAGTGCCACAAGAGAGGCATGGAACTACACGCATGGGTAGTAACCATCCCTTGTTTCAAGACCACGATAGCCAAAAGCGTGGGCAAACGTTCGGTGTTGAGTACGCACAAAGAACTATGCAAGCGCCACAACGATATGTGGTATCTCGACCCCGGAATTCCAGGGACCTCGGATTATCTGATAAAAATCTGCAAGGAAATTGCCTCCAACTACGATGTCGACGGCATACACTTTGATTACATCCGTTATCCCGAGAACGCCAAAAATTTTCCAGACAACGACACATATCGTAAATACGGACAGAAACAAAACAAAGCATCATGGCGCAGAGATAATATTACCCGCTGTGTTCGAGAGATGTACCATGCCATCAAGGGTATAAAACCATGGATCAAAGTAAGTAGCTCGCCCGTAGGGAAATATGCAGACGTAAGTCGTTTTTCGGCCAAAGGTTGGAATGCCTACGAGGCAGTTTCGCAAGACGCACAAAGATGGATGAAAGAAGGCATCCACGATATGCTCTTGCCCATGATGTATTTCCAAGGTAATCATTTCTACCCCTTCGCCATGGATTGGCAGGAAAATAGTGCAGGTCGCATAGTAGCACCGGGCCTGGGCATTTACTTTTTGAGCCCTAGTGAAAAGAATTGGGATTTAGGAGTCATTGAACGTGAGATGAATTTTATTCGTGCGTACAATCTAGGCGGACAAGCCTATTTCCGCAGCAAGTTCTTGACCGACAATACTAAGGGACTATACGACTATATGCAGCAACTATTCTATCCCTACCCGGCCTTGACACCGCCTTGTACATGGGACGACAACATCCCTCCCACGCAGCCCGAGCCAATGGACATTTGTACTAATGAAGATGGATGTAAAGTGTTGCAATGGACACCTTGCACCGACAACATCTGCCAAGAAAATGTACGATACAACGTATATGCTTCAAGCACCTATCCCGTAGACACCACAAGACCTGAGAACTTGGTGAGTGTAAAACAAAAAGGAACCACCTATACATACAACGCGGTGTTTGCCGCCCAAAAAGGTATGTTCTTTGCGGTGACCTCAATGGACCGATTCGGAAACGAAAGTGCAGCCACACAACTGAATAAGAACGAAAGGTTACTCTATTCGCCCAACAAACTTTATCATGAATGCGACACGGTATGGTTACCCAGCACCGAAACCGACTTCATCATCATAACCGATGCTTGCGGACGAATTGTGCACACCGACCGCAAGGCACAATTTCTTCCCACTCATAATCTTCCGTATGGTGTCTACAACGTACGCACCTTGCAACGCAAAGGAATTTCGCGACGCATCGGTACATTCGTGAAATAACACGCTCGTCTGACACCCCTCTACATGAGCATATCAAACAAAAATGGCGTACGCCTCGAAGCTTCGAGGCGTACGCCATTTTTCGTATACATCTGCATGTCATCTGCCCCAAGATTGCGAGCAAGCATCACCTTCTTCAACTAGTAACGAGGCTCTGTAGTGCGTGTCACACCCTATGGGTGTAAGCCACACGTATCCCTTTTTCCATTGTCCGTCCACACTCGCTACGGGGTGGGTGCGAGTACGGAGTTCATGTTGATCATGTAAGGCTTTCGTATCCGAGAAGAAATCCACCGAAAACATAGCCTCTGAGTCGGGTGCCAAATAACGTCCCAAAAGTACGGACACCATGCCCATCGTCATGCGCAAATTTATTTCCACACAAGGATGTAAAGCATAACCGGTAGACGATTTTTCCGAGTAACACACCATCATATCTACCCCAAGAAAACCGCTGTAGATAGAACCCACCTCAACGGACAACCATTCCAACAAATAACGTTGTACCATACGGAACAAGGACTCGGGAACGAACTTAAACAAGCGCGTTTCCTTTACCGACTCTTTCGCCACTACATTGCCCTGATATGCACCCTGCACATTAGTAGTAAAGAGTGACAAACCGCAATATACCACCGTACCCCTACCATCGGAGTGAAATTCCATAGCCAAATCAGCCGCTTTATCATAAAAGGGTTCCACCACCAAAGCACCTTGCTCGCGAAGCACATTACGCCCCCATCCGGATAGTGGAGAGGCCCACTCTCCCCGGCCAAATCTCAACCCCTTACCCGAGCCAGACCATGGGGCCTTCAACATCGTTTGCGGATGACGTTCCACAGCATCTTTGGCCTCTGTTTCCGTATGGCAAAGCACAGATGTTCCGCAACACAAAGCCTGTTCTACGCCCTGATTTCCAGTAGCATACTGATTAAAATCTGCCAAGAGGCGAACGGCTGTTTGTCGTCCTGAAAGCTCTCTATATGAATCCATTTGCTCATCCGTTAGCAACACGCTTGAACGCAATCCGCTACGCAAAAGTTTATGTCGCAACATGGGATTCCATCCCCACGGACACACCGTGTCCACCGCATAATCGGAACATTCTGTCCACCAATGCAATTTAGGCAATCGGTCTTGCCACATTTTCCGCACAACATCAGCCTCGGAAATTGACGATACGCACACAGCATCGCCGTCATCCGCCCACCACATAGGAAGGGCACTAAGATTGGAGGCCATGATGCGAGCCGAACGTGGAGGAATAAAGTTTACATCGCCGTTTGCAAGCGACAAATCGTTGTCGGGATTGAACAAAAATAGTTTCATACGGCAAAGTTAATTAAAATGTAGATGATTTTGCCAAGTCTACTTTGCAATTTCACATCTTTATCGTATCTTTGCACGTCTAATTAGGAGTTTTTCATGGAAACATTCTTTAGAACACACGCCTACTTGGTGCAACACACCAATGTTCCCGTTCGACGTGCCCTCATGGACGAAATCGACTGGAGCCATCGCCTTATCGGCATCAAGGGGTCGCGTGGTGTAGGCAAAACAACTTTTCTACTGCAGTATGCACAAGAGAACTACAGCGTGCACAGCCGCAAATGCCTATACATAAACATGAACAACTTCTACTTCCAAGGTAAAGGTATTGCCGAGTTTGCGGGAGAATTCCATGCAATGGGTGGACAAGTGTTGCTCATTGATCAGATTTTTAAACAACCTAATTGGAGTACAGAATTAAGACGTTGCTACGATCTCTACCCCAACTTAAAGATTGTGTTCACAGGATCTTCTGTGATGCGTCTCAAGGAAGAAAATCCGGAACTGAACGGCATCGTGGCATCATATAACCTTCGCGGTTTCTCCTTCCGAGAATATTTGTATTTACAAACGGGACATAAACTGCCTATCTTCAGCTTGTCGGAAATACTATCCAATCATGAAGAAATCGTGCGTTCTATTCTCCCCAAAGTAAACACGCTGCTGAAGCACTTCCAAGATTATATTCATCATGGCTATTACCCCTTCTTCCTAGAGAAGCGAAATTTCTCGGAAAACCTATTGAAGACGATGAACATGATGCTTGAGGTGGACATTTTGTTGATTAAACAAATAGAACTAAAATATCTTTCCAAACTCAAGAAACTGCTTTACTTACTTGCAGTGGACAGCCCGGCAACACCGAATGTAAGTCAATTGGCCGAGTCCATTCAAACCTCTCGTGCTACGGTCATGAACTACATAAAATATTTGGCCGATGCCCGCATCATCAACATAATTTATCCGCAAGGCGAGGAGTTCCCAAAGAAACCTGCAAAAATCATGATGCACAACAGCAATTTGATTTATGCTATATATCCAAACAAAATGAATCTGTCCGACATCCTGGACACATTCTTTCAAAACGCATTGTGGAAAGATCACAAGATTAATAAAGGAAACAAAAACGTATCGTTCATCGTAGACGGACAATACATGTTCAGAATTAGCGAATCAGAACCCAAAAAGAACAACTTTAACTACATTTATGCACGCCACGACATTGAAATCGGACGAGGAAACCAAATTCCACTTTGGCTCTTCGGATTTCTGTATTGACGAACATAGAAACATATTTTTATAAACGTAATATTACATTTATTATGGCAAAAGAAAAAAAGTTTATCACGTGTGATGGTAACCAAGCCGCAGCGCATATTTCATATATGTTCTCGGAGGTAGCTGCCATCTACCCTATTACTCCGTCATCAACCATGGCCGAGTATGTGGACGAATGGGCTGCGCAAGGTCGTAAGAATATCTTCGGCGAAACAGTCCTAGTTCAAGAAATGCAATCAGAAGGCGGTGCTGCCGGTGCCGTTCATGGTTCTCTCCAAGCAGGAGCATTAACATCAACTTATACGGCTTCACAAGGTCTTTTGTTGATGATCCCTAACATGTACAAGATTGCCGGAGAATTCCTTCCCTGTGTATTCCACGTGTCGGCTCGTACATTGGCTTCACACTCATTGTGTATTTTTGGCGACCATCAAGATGTTATGTCTTGCCGTCAAACAGGTTTTGCAATGTTGGCCGAGGGTTCTGTACAAGAAGTTATGGACTTGGCCGGTGTAGCCCACTTGGCAACCATTAAGAGCCGCGTTCCTTTTGTAAACTTCTTCGATGGTTTCCGTACTTCACACGAAATTCAAAAGATAGAAATGTTGGAGAACGAAGACCTTGCCCCACTAGTTGACCAAGAAGCTCTAAGTGCATTCCGCAACCGTGCTTTGAGCCCCGAACGTCCTGTGGCACGCGGTATGGCCGAGAACCCAGATACATTCTTCACTCATCGTGAATCGTGCAACTCATACTATGATGCCGTTCCAGCCATCGTAGAAGAGTATATGGAAAAGATTAGCGAAATTACCGGTCGTAAGTATGGTTTGTTCAACTACTACGGAGCAGAAGACGCAGAACGCGTAATCATCCTTATGGGTTCTGCCACCGAAGCAGCTCGCGAAGCTATCGACTACTTGACCGCTAAGGGTGAGAAAGTGGGTATGGTATCTGTTCATCTATATCGTCCATTCTCTGCAAAACACTTCTTGGCTGCTGTACCTAAGACTGCAAAACGTATTGCCGTTCTTGACCGCACCAAAGAACCGGGAGCCAACGGCGAACCATTATATATGGACGTGAAGGAATGTTTCTATGGCCAAGAAAACGCTCCTATCATTGTGGGCGGCCGTTATGGTCTTGGATCTAATGATACCACTCCTGCTCAAATCTTGTCAGTATACGAAAACCTTGAGCTTCCAGTACCTAAGAACCACTTCACAATCGGTATCATCGACGATGTTACCTTCACATCTCTTCCACAAAAAGAGGAAATTGCCCTTGGTGGCGAAGGTATGTTCGAGGCTAAATTCTATGGTTTAGGTGCTGATGGTACTGTAGGTGCCAACAAGAACTCTGTAAAAATTATCGGTGACAACACCAACAAACACTGCCAAGCATACTTCTCTTATGACTCTAAGAAGTCTGGTGGTTTCACCTGCTCTCACTTGCGTTTCGGCGATAGTCCAATTCGTTCTACCTACTTGGTGAACACACCAAACTTTGTAGCATGTCACGTACAAGCATACCTTAATATGTATGACGTAACTCGTGGTTTGCAAAAGAACGGTACCTTCTTGTTGAACACAATTTGGGAAGGCGAAGAATTGGCTAAGAACTTGCCAAACAACATTAAGAAGTACTTTGCAGAAAACAACATCTCTGTATATTACATCAACGCAACGAAGATTGCACAGGAAATCGGCCTTGGTAACCGCACC
>JAFOXE010000161.1 GCA_017425765.1 Paraprevotella sp.
CAGAGAAGTTAAGCCCGAGCGCGCCGATGGTACTGCATACCCGTGGGAGAGTAGGTCACCGCCTTTTTTTAGTGAAACAGTCCTTGTAGAGATGATTCTATGAGGACTGTTTTTTTGTGCCTTTTTGTATGCGTGTGGATGCAGTGAGGTGAGGATGTGGTTTTATGCGCTTCCGCGAGGTGCGGAGTGAAATTGCTTGTGTTTACCTAAATGTAACTCTTTTCCTGTTGTTGCTGATAGTGTGGTGAGTACCTATGAGTTGTACATGTGAGGGTTGCCTAGTTGCTCGTGTATATACCTTTTACCTGAGCGTGTGAGGGCTGCACACACGACGGTGTGTGTGGTGGTGTGGCGAGCGTGTGTTTTGTGGCATATAGTTAGGGTGACCAAAGTAGATGTAGTTAATTGTATCGTACTTTGGTCACCCTTTTGAAGTGCTTTTAAGATTGAATTTCCTTGATGTGAACTTTATCGTATGTTTACTTTGTGGG
Organism: Paraprevotella sp.; assembly: GCA_017425765.1. Lineage (GTDB taxonomy): Bacteria > Bacteroidota > Bacteroidia > Bacteroidales > Bacteroidaceae > Paraprevotella. Next base: position 492 of record JAFOXE010000161.1, read on the forward strand.
TTTGATCGCTTAGGCGAATGATGTAGAAGCCCGGTCGGAGTCGGATAGTATGAACCTCCGTTGTGATGCGTTGCGAAAGAATGCATCGTCCCATAAGATCGTAAATGTGGATGGGTTTGTTTTGATGCCCTTTTAGATAAATGCCCTCGTGTACGACGGTTATATCTTTTGTGGTGACCTCGGCAATATCATTCGTATTGCTATGGTATGCATGCACGAAGGATTCCACCGATTGTTGCACCTCATTTTCTGAATACAGAATGTTGACAAAAGAGAGTTTCGTGTTCTCGTTGTAGCCGTTTTCAAGAAGGTCTATTCGGCATATCGTTTGCGCAGTATTTGGGTGGTTGTTTGCATCCCATGTAAGTACAACCCTATATTTCTGGTATTTGTCACTTAGATTTCCAATGTGTTGATAATGGCATGTGGCGTCGATACCCGCAACGATGTGTTCAACTTCATATTCTGTTGGGATGCACACATCAAACTGTAGGTACGCGGGGGTATGGGCACTTGTTTTATCAATAAGGATTTCAATGGAATGTTTCTCGGTTTGCGTTTGCAACAGATTTCTACATGAGAGTAGGTCGTTGATTTTAGGTTGTCGATTATAATAGATTGCAGGTGTGTGTTTCGCAGACAAGATGTTTTGGATGAGTTGTTCTCTCGTGATACTCAATAAAGGATGATCGTCCCATGTTCGGATGTCTTGCACCGTAAGAGCGTTATCCTTGTTTGTATCTCCTTGTTTGTTGAAGTTGAATTCGTCAAGATCAAATACTTTCAAGTTGTTATAGATGTATTCGGCACGTGTTTGCAGCCATGTTTTCATCCGATTTATTTCCTCGGCATATTCGGCTGCATCCCCGTCGTTCCATATAGAGGTATTGTGGTCAAGTGATTTTGCCACCAAGGCATGGTATTCGTCAAGATACGTAAAGAGTTTTTGCAGACCATTATTGTCCATGAATTCTTTCCACACCTTATAATAATACTTTCGTACGATGTCGTTCTCCATGATATCACGAAAAAAACGACTCCCGCTGGCATTACTTGTACCTGTTATAGAAGAATTTGGGGCTTTAACAAAATATCCTGTGAATCCATCGTAGCCGAAAGCCCAATCAAAATCCCATAGAGGGCCAAATTGAAACTTCTCCCCCGGTGTGTTTATATTTTCACGAAAAAGGAATGTGCTTTTGGGGTGATTCAATTCTGCATTTCTTACCAAATCGTTTACAAGCAAAAATTGTGCTAATGCGGTCATGTCCACCCATTCGTCTATGTCTTGGTCATGGTGTAAGAGAGAATCAATTTGTTGTAGTTCTTGTTCTATAGCACTGAATGTACGTTCTGCTCTTTCCGCCTCCCATTTTTCAAGATTAGGCTCTTTAATGTTCACGGGCAAATCATAGTAAGTGGAGCAAAATTTATATGCTTCGTCGTAGTAGGTGTCTAATTCAAGCATACAACTTGTTTCGTCGTCAAGGTCTACGCTGTTATTGGATATGCCCACGTGTTCGGTAAACGCATAGCTTCCCTGGTAAACACCGTTTATATATAATTCCACCGGAATGATGTTGTTTGTGTAGGGCATACCTATGATTTTGCCTATTTGCATGGCCGTGGCACTGGTCATAGCCGATAATCGTTGATAGTGAGCCAGAAGAACCCAGTTTTTCCCCTTCTTCAGCCCAAAGATTTCTTTCTTCTTGTCGAACTTAAGGCGATAAGGCCTCTTGGGTGCATGCCACGAGGTGTTTCCGCGACCTTTAATAGAAACCGAGTCGGCGAAATCGGCATAGAGTCCGTTGCCATTGATACGGATATAGGCTTTAAGGTAGTTGGTCTTGCTTGTAACAAATAAGCTATCCACAATGTCTATATGTATTTCGGGTATCGTGTAGTCGGTGTTCCCTATATCTGTCGGTTCTTGTGCTTGTATGGTGTGAAAAGAGCAGAATAGTAAAATAGCGTATGCAAGGAAAAGGCATTTGATTCTCATAAAACCTATGGATAATAGTGTTTTTGTACAGTGTTTTATTCAGCGATGAAGTCAATGATTGTATTGGCCGCGGAGTAATATCCCTTTCCATTTGGATGCACATGATCGCTGTGATAGAGTTCTTTCATCAGCCCCATATTCGGGTTTTCTGCATTAAAAAGGTCAAGCAGAGGACATTCATATAGGTTGGCAATTGTGCGTGTTGCATTTCTGTATTCAGCAAACGTATGCCCCTTAGCGTTCTTATGTGTACTGTTCGGATTCCATCCCCAATCTGTTCCCTCAAAGAAACACTTAAAGGCGGTGGTCATGTAGATACGTGCATTCGGGTTGTTCGTTCGGATATGTTCTATGGCTTTTCTTATTCCCCCGTAGAATGTGTTAGCATCAGAGCCTTCGTCTTTGTTTCCTAAGGGCGCGTTGCCAATGAAATCATTTATGCCTCCAAATATGATATAGACGTCGTACTTGTCATACTTAAAACTATTTTGCACTTGTTTATAAGTGTGATATGGGAAAAGCTGGGTGCCGGAGTTTGTCGTTCCCATGTAACTGCCTTCGCCGGAAACGGCGAAGTTGTCGAATTTCTTAAACGAGAGTTTTTCTGCCATGTAGTCCATGAGTGAGTAGAGTTTCCCCTCGTGTTCAAATCCAAAACCATTGTAGAACGTACCTTCCGAATTTGTGACGGTGTTGGTGCTTTTTGCACGCGTGTTATGTGCAAACGAGCCCCCGAAGATGGCCACCTTTTTACCATAGTTTTCTGATGAACTGTATTTGTCGTTTTGGTGCGTCCAACTTGTCCATTGATTGTTCTTATAGTATCGAACAAATGTTTCTACGTTGTTGTTTTGTTCAGGTTCAAAGGATTTTTCATAGCGATGACTTTCGTGCGTAAAGTCATATCCTCTGCTATTGAACTTTTCCAGAGTAAGGATGCTTGTTTGGTTCTTAAGAACCCAAGGGCACGACATACGTTGTACATAAATCTTATTTCCTTTTATGTTTTCGGTAGAGGTGGTCACTACAACTTCTTGACCGTCCACAGATGCATAATAAGATTGGGGTGTGTAGGGATTTTTATCGTCAAGTTGCTCGATAAACATTTCAATTGCATCCGACGTTTCAGACGATGTAAATGTTCCAAGATTTGTTTTGGAGTCTGTTGGGGTGTAATAGATGCTTTCATTATCGGAAGAGCAACTTCCGGTAATAACGAGTATGCATAATAAGCATACGTACAGAATACTTCTTGTCATTTTGGCGAATTTTACAAGGTTCTCCGTGGGCAGACAGTAGGAGAATGTATGTAGCAATGAAAGAGCATCCTAAAAAGAAAGTGGACTGCCCTCCTTGCATCCTCGTAGGTATCGCCAAACACCTGAATACACGCACGGAAAGGCAGCCCACATATATGAGCTGCTCCGTGCCCCGTGTATTCGTTGTTTTATTTGGCGATTTTACAAGGAATGAGGCACTTTCTCTATTCTAATTCAAAAGTTGTCTTGATTGACGTGACAAAAATAGTAGATTTTATTGAATTTACGTTTACATGTCCCGAATATTTTTCGATATATCATGAGGGTGAATGCTGTTCACGATGTTTGAGGTTGGGCATACAGATTATAAAATCTTAGTGTACGTGCAATCTTTTGTATATTAGCGTATGTGTACAGAAGGGTTGCGACCGTGTGACAAGATTATGAAATGGTGTGTGGATTTAGACCGTCGTGTGAAGGGTGCATAGATGCTCATGTGACACCCCCTTACCTGAGCGTGTGAGGGCTGCACACACGACGGTGTGTGTGGTGGTGTGGCGAGCGTGCGGCTTTGTGTAGCTGCCGGCCGTGTTGGTGTTATGCGTGGGGGGAGTGTAGTGTGATGCGGTGCTTACATGGGTACGATGAGATAGTCTTTCCAATGTTCGGCTTTGCGGTAGGCATCTACGGCTGTGGGTGGCACGTGGATGGTAAGTTGTGGTGCGTTGTCCATGAAAATGCGTGACACTTGTGGAGGTTGTACGGCAAAGATGTATACGTTTTTCAAGTTGTTGCAGTGGAAGAACGTAAATTCGCCGATTTGGCGTACGGATGCCGGAATACTGATTTCTGTTAGGGCGGTGCATTGATAGAAGACTCCCCTTTCGATGGTGACCAGCGTGGACGGAAGTGATACGCTGCTCAACTTGTCGCAGCAGGCAAATGCATCGACACCTAATTTGTTTACGCCCTCAGGAATGTGCACATTCTTTAGGTTGTAGTTGTGGCAGAAACATCCATGCGGAATGTTCTTCAACGCGGGGGACAACTTCACGGTGTTTAGACTTGTGCAGTAGCTAAAGGCCCATTCGCCTATTTCCTGCACACTTTCGGGCATGCTGATAAGAGAAATGTTTTCGCACCTGGCCATGCCCCAACTTCCTATGCGTTTTATACTTTCGGGTATGTAAATCGATTTTAGATGTTTGGCGTTCAGGTAGGCACTATCATCTATTTCCGTTACCTCGTAGTTTTTGTTGTTGATGGTTACTCTTTTTGCAATCATTGCGTTGGGGTGCCAATCGCCTCCCACCACGGCACACGTTCGTGGTTGTTCCGATTTTATTTGATAATGCACCCTGAGGTATTCGGCATCTTTCAGGCTTGGGGATAAAGTCCATGCCACCAATTCTTTCAGTTCCATAAACCAGTTCATACGGTTCAGAACGAGGCATGATGGTATGGCAATGCAAAGTGTGATTAGAAGAACGATGAGGTTTCTTTTACGTTTGTAGGGTTTGTTTATGGCCTCGATCACGTCGTTTGCGCAAGCATATCTTTTGTTTTTTTCGGTTTTGATACACTTGGCGATAACCTTTTGTATGTTCTTGTCAAATTTTGCTCCTGTTCGTTCTGCGATGTTTTTCATCACCATTCCTGCGGCATAAATGTCGCTTCTTTCGTCTACATCGTTGATGCGTTTTTCCGATTGTTCGGGGGATGCGTATCGTGGTGTAAAGCCAACGGTGTGCGAATAGGAACTGTGGAAAGCAAATCCCAAATCAATGATTTTCACATCGTTGTTCACTTGTGTCAGCATCACATTGTCCGGTTTCAGGTCAAGATGTGCCACATTCATTTCGTGCAATGCCTTCAGCCCCTCAAGCATTTGCGTAAACAATTTTCGCACATTCTTTCGGTTGTGAAAGTATTCCGGCTCGTCGGTAATCTTTTCCTCCAGGGTTTTCCCTTCGACATATTCTGCCAATAGATAAAGTCCCTCGTCGTTTTCGTCTATACGTTCGTACTTTGCAATGCGGTTGCTTGAGATTCGTCGTCCCAATTCATATTCCTTAAAAAACAAGGTTCTGTAGGAATGTTGTCGCATGTATTCGGGCTTTAGCTGTTTCATAAAGAACTGCTTCCCGTTCATGCGCACGGCATAGGTTAATGCCGTGGTTCCGTTCTGTTTGGTTAGTGGCGTAATTGTTTCAAACTCGCCATCGTAAGATGTATAGCGGTTTGAAGGTGTTATGAAGTCAGAACTGTCCATCATAATTTATCAAAGGTGATGCCACCATGGTTACCGCAGATGAACTCTGTCGGCATTCCGCCTTCGTGAATAAGGTTGTAGATAATAAGTGGTTCGTCATTGATAAAGCAGTCGCATTGAAAAGTGTCGCCCACGGAAAGTTTACTGTTTATCGATTCCTCCACTACAAAGTTGTTCTCGCCCAGATTGCGAATGAATACGCACCGGTTTGGGCTCCAGCATAGTCTTATTTTGTCGCCTTGTACAATAGAGCTGGTGGTAAGGTGTTTTTTGTTGATAAAGGCACTGTTTGATTCATCACATATTTGCTCCTCGATGAATTTTGTGTAGTCCTTATATCCTGCCAAACGAGCTAATAGGTCGAGTGTGAATTGACTGGGTTGTGTGGAATTGCCCTCTTTCAGATATCCCCAGAAACGCTTTAGGGTTGTGGAACTGATGGGCGTGTGCGTGAGGCTAAAAACTTGTTCGGACAGAAAGTTGAAATCTCGTGGTGTTTTCATTTCTCTTCCGATGCATACTTCCACGCGTGCTCTTAGTCGTGTATATTCTTCGTTTGGCATAATAATAGTTAGTGCGACAATTCGAATACAAAAATACACTTAAAATCCTATGCAACAAGCGTCACACCTAGAAAGGACC
>JAFOXE010000162.1 GCA_017425765.1 Paraprevotella sp.
GGAGGGAATAAAAGTAGACAGTATTGAAGCGGAGCTATCGGGTGTGGCACAAACCATGAAGTTGAGTGATGCATCGTTGACGGCAGAGCAGACATATAAGGTGCTGTTTAAGCCAAGCCTAAATGAACCGGATGAATTCGCTGCAACTGCGCCAATGACCATCAAAGGCGAGATAAATGTGACAGGTATTGTAGGTAGCGAGTCGTCTACTTCAACTTCTGGCTCCGGAATCATGTTGGTGGATGTGTATGCCAAAGTACAAGAGGCTGACGGAACCTTAAAACGTCGCGTATTTAAGGCCGGTATCAATTTATATAATCTTCTAAAGGGTAAACCTTCAGTTAAGTTCAACTCTGAAACAAGAACCTATCGTCAAACAACAAAGAACTTGCGTTTGACAGTACAAAATCCTCTGCAAATAACCTCTACCGAGGTGATGGAGGACCTCAATGCCAAAGGTGATGTATGGATGGCGCAAGGTGTGGAAGAGTTGCCGTTATAAATAGAAGTTGACGATACAATAAATAAGGTATAAAGTAAACCTATCGGGAAGTGCTGAAGAGGCCACCGAAAAGAAACTATAGAATTAAATAGATAAAGAAATTGATGAAACGTCATTTGTCGTTGTTATTGTTGAGTTTGTTTTTTAGCTGCGGAACGGCGTATGCCCAGTTGTTGGCTTTCAAAACGGATGCATTGATGGATGTCATGGCGACACCCAACTTGAACATAGAACTTGTAACCGGAGGTAAGACAAGTATTAACGCCTCTGTGTTTGGAAATCATAAACCTTGGAATCAGGAGATGAAGATGATTGGCTTTATGCCGGAAATCAGATATTGGTTTAATGGTCGTCCTCTTACTCGTGAATTTGTGGGACTATCGGCTGTCGCTGCTAATTATGATATTACGTGGGGGAAAGAACGATACGATGGCGATGCAGTTGGCTTGGGATTAACTTTTGGTTATGCCTTTTACTTGTCACGTCATTTTTCTCTTGAGTGTCATGCCGGTACTGCTTTGATGCACTATAGACATACCCACTCTTATGTGGGTGATATAACTAGATTGAACGAATACAATGCCAGGGGCTATACATTTATTCCCTATAAAGTGGGTATATCCTTTATTTATATTCTAAAGTAAACAAACATGAATGTAATAAAAACAACATATATACGTCTGGGTATCTTGTTTCTGCTTACTGCATGGACTGTGTTGCCCGTTTCGGCACAACTAAAGCATATTATTGAAGTGAATGTGATGCAGGTAGAACTTGACAACAAAACTGCAGCACCAAAGCCTTTGGGCGGTGCCGAAATTTACGGGTTCTTCGATTTCGCTACAGCCGAACGCTTTAAGAAACGATTAAAGAATGACTTAACTTATGTGCCAAACGTAGGGAAAGACTGCGATGAATATGTGCAGACGGATGATCTTGGATTTGCTGAAATTAAATTACCTTTGAACGGAGTGTTGGTAATTCGATCTATGGATGGAACCCCGGTATTGGAGCATATACATGGTCGTATGAAACTAACCGCAAAAGTTACGGTTGAGGGACGAATGATGCAAGAGGTGCAGAAAGAGGTGCAACGTAAACTTAGAAACAAGCCCCGTCCAAATCGTAAGGTGGGTAATAGAATTACGATAGGCCCTCGTGCATTTTATATAGATGAAACAGAAGCAAAGAGTAATGCTCGTTTTGGCTTAGCACCTATTGCCACCGTGCTAGACAGCCACGGCTCAGAAACAGGACATGTAGATACGTTTGCTATTTTTGTGCCGGTTATCAAAGACGGCATTGCATATAATCGTTCGCAAGAACGCCGAATGGGTTATGATTTGAAGAATGATTCGTTGTATTGCTATCGTGATACAAACTTTATGAGAACACGTCAGATGGACTCAGTCATCGTGCATCATGTGTTGTATCCCGTTGATAAAAACAAGCATTACAGGGTGTATGCAACCAAATGGTTTGAGGATTATAATATAGTGTACTCTACAGATAGTGTGTGTTTGAGTGAGGGTTACGATCAAGAACCCATGCGTTTTTTGGAATTTAATGTTCTTGAATCAGAGATTGACACTGCGCGCTACAAACGTCAAGGAAGAAGAGAGCTGCGTAATGAAACACGCGACCTTTATTTGAATTTTGCCACTGGAAAAGCAAAGTTAGACCCAAAGGATTCAGCAAGTATTACACAGATAGAACAGTTGATGTCCGACCTCGGTCGTTATATAGGCGAAAGAGCAGATGAAGGCGTCAGCATGGCGGCCATTCGTGGTGTGGCTTCGCCGGAAGGAGGAATGGATTTGAACAAATCGTTGTGCTATAAGCGTGCACTTTATCTAAAAGACTTGATTAGTAACAGATACCCATATTTGGATGAAATTACAACCGTTACTTCAGAAGTAGCCACATGGCTCGATGTCGCAAACGAGTTGGAGAAGGACTCCCAGATGGAATACGCTGCAAAGGTGCGTGAGATTGTGTCGAAGGTAAAGGGTATAAATGGACAGACATGGCGCATCCGTAAGTTGCCGTTCTATGACTATATACGTGATAATATATTGCACAGACTGCGTAAGGTGGAGTATACGTTTGTTTACTATACTAATCGCGTTAGAACGCCCGAGGAAATCTATGCATTATATGAAAGCGATTCGCTATATCGTAGTGGTAGCGGCGAAGAAGACTATGAATTTTATATCTTGTTCGACCTCTTGAAAGATCGTCCAAAAGAGATGGAAGAATTGGCAGTTGCAGCATATAAAACGGTTAAGGATGTGAATGTGGACAGACCTTGGCCGTTGGCGGCTTATCATGTGGCACAGTCATGTTTGAAGCAGGATATCATAGACACAACGTTGCTAAAGCCTTATTTGAATTGGACGCTTCCGCCCAACACACATCTTCGTGATGCCTATCAACAAACTCAGGGTTGGTGGAACGATGAGGCTATTGTGTGCACTCATATTGCCATGTTATGCAAATCTGGTGATTTTATCATGGCAGATTCTGTTGCAACCAACTTGCTTCCTGAGGATAAGAAGTTCGACAAGTTAAGGTTGTTTCTTGATTGTGTGAATGAAGGATGGAATGATGAACGTGTCCGTGACTCCGTGGCCTCTACTTCTCCATTTAATAAGGCGGTTGTATATGCTGCGCAAGATGATCCGGAAACGGACAACGCCAGTTTCCATAAGGCTGCTCTTTATATTTTACAGGATACAACATTGTGCAATCCATCAGATCCACGTGTTAAGTATTTAGAGGCTATATTGCGATTCCGTTTGGAAGGTAACGAAGATAAAACTTATTGGACTGATGCAAACTTTGAGTACGACGCGTTGCATCCGGAAGATGATGAGTTTACACGAACCGACTTTGGCGTGCCAATGGTTGAGTGTGCTAAGTTAGATGAAAAATTTGTGGAGAAGAATTTGCCCTTTGATGGTTATTTCACGAAAGCATATCGTGATGCGTTCTTCAAATATTGGAAGAAGTATAAGGAAACTTCTCAACAAAAATCTGAAATTGAATGGTAAAAGGATGGATACGATGAATAGGACTATATTATATAGGTATATACTTTGTGCGGTATTCTGTATAGGAATACCATTAACCTCGGTGTACGCACGCGCAGAGAGAGATTTGTTTCAAACCTTAGACAATATACAGAAGGAAACAGTAGAATCAGTACAAGTTGCAGGCAATGTTCCTAGTTGTTCTGTCCAGGAAGAAGCTAATTGTGATTTCGAAGATTCGTTGACAGTACATTCTGTTACTTCAAC
>JAFOXE010000001.1 GCA_017425765.1 Paraprevotella sp.
ATATCCGCCTCTCCAATATACACGGCAAGCTATTGTTGCTTTCTTGATATGTGGTAGGGTGGTGGGTAGTTGTACAAATGAGCTACTTCCGTTCAGGCGTAGAGCGTAATTATTTGTAGTTCGTTCTATATAAGATGGATTGTCATAAATTGCCGAATGGTTCAAGTGTGCCGATGAATCGACTAATGCTTTTTCAAAGTCATAGGACGCAATTAGAGCCTTTTCTCCAGATGTTTTTGCAGATATCTCTTCGGAATACTTTGAATGATTGAGCGACTTATCCTTTGTTTTTATGCAATAGTAATAAGTTTGATCTTCGTGTGCACTATTGTCTATAAAACTTGTTTCGCTAACGTTGCGAGCAATGAGACTGTATCCTTCGCCCGACACATCCGAACGATATATATTATAGCTTTCAATATCTCGGTCGGTAGGTTTCGTCCAGTCCAAACGAATGGCCCCGGCCATCGGTGTTGCGGTTACGTTGGTAGGTGCTGCTGGAGATATGTTGTTAATGGTAACCTCGTAGGGAATAAAGCGCCATTGCTGTTGATCACTTCCGTCTTTGGCTCGCTGTTGGATATTGGCACCATTAGTGGTACGGCCGTTAACTACTTCTAGGCAGAGCGAACTTTGACGACTACGAATATAGAACCATCCATCTTCAGCGTACTCCAAAAACCATTGTTGATTGTGGCCACCCACAAAATCGTAACAGATGATGTTGGCATTGTCTTTTAAGGAATTGTTCAGTAAGTCGAGCGACATCTTGTTGTTTGCTGTTTTGATGTAGAAATAGCAATAATCACCACCAATTTTTTGGTTGACGGGCTCCACATTCCATTGTTGGTAAGTTGCATTGGTTTCTTGCTTGTTTTGTGCTATGTTGGCACCATTGTATAGTGTTCCTCCGGACACCTCCATCAGTTTCTTACTCTTACGGTTTATAATTTTATAACGTCCGTTGATGATGGGTTGGATATCAGCACCCCATGTGATGTTTACAAAGCCCTCAGCATTGCATTGACCTTGTTGGTATCCAGTTCCTCCAGGTAATTCCATGACGTATTCACGTTGGGGACCATGTCCGTCGAAGAAGACATCCCGGTCGGTAGAAAGGAATCGATAGGTCGTGGTGACGGCTTGACGCTCGGAAGTTCCACCAAAGGCTTGTACTTTCCCTTCGGGAGATCGATACACTGCAGCAGCTGTCCAATTAGGGCGATGTTCGGCATAACCGATACGTTGACCTTCGCTTGCTCTCATGAATTCGGAGCGAGTCCATTCGGCTGCTCCCCACCAAATACCGGTTTGAAGGCCGTATTGCGAGCCTACAATGGCTTCCATAACATTATGAAGTTCATCGTTCGTGGCATGTTTACCTCGATTACGCACAGTTTGGTAGAAGTTGGCGTAATTGTCGAATGAGCCTGCTAATTGATGGGTGTTACCTTCATCAATATAGTTTGACAAATAGGTAAACCAACTTGTAGCTTTATCTGTGTTTAGTGTGTTTCCTCCGGATATACGAATTCCGTCGAAGAATGTATCTTGTTTAAGGCTTTTTGCTATATTTAGGAAGTCTTGTTGTGAACCTTGTCCCCATCCAAAGTCGGGTTCGTTGAATGGAGAGATTGTTACGATGGTGCGCCCGTGATCCATTACGCGTTTAGCGGTAGCCTTAATCAAGGCCACCCAGTTTTGGGGATTTCCAGGGTAGCATGGGTCAACGGCGAAGTGGTCGCTATTTAACACCACTTTGGCCTGTGGACCACAGAGGTCAATGTATTTCAAACGTAGGTTTAACGAGTCTATTTGTCCTTTTTGTAGATCACCATTTACGGTAGGTCGGCTAGGTTGAAAAGAGGCACGAACAACGTCTACGTTTTCAGCTCCCATATAGGCAATAGTGCGACGTATGTTCCAATCGTCCAACCATGCCATATCAATCCCCCAATTTATTGGTAGTGAGGTTCCTTTTTCTTGAAGGTCGAAGGGCACCACGCGGTCGGCTTTAGGATAAGCTGTAATGTTTGTGCTGGTGCTTTGTATTTGTGCTTGAGTGGTCAAACACGACAATAGTAACGGTGTCAGCACTAATCTTTTTAATGAATTGTAGTTCATATTCTATTTCGTTTGGATTTTATGAATCAAGAATGTTTGTTTCTTTTCCAATATTTTGGGCAACAACGTAGGCGGTGGTCCAAGCTGCTTGAAAATTGAATCCTCCAGTAACTCCATCAATGTCGAGAACCTCGCCGGCAAAGAATAGGTTTGGGCAAACTTTACTTTCCAAGGTGTTGTAGTTGATGTTTTCAAGGCTCACACCTCCACACGTCACAAATTCTTCACGGAATGCACTTTTTCCTTGTACGTTGTATTCGTCATTACATAACGTGTTTACTAATTTATTGAGTTCTTTACGTGTTAACTCATTACATTTCTTCTCAATAGATACAGATGTTTTTTCCATTAGATGAATCCATAAACGTGTAGGCAGTTCAAATGGATGAAGAGAAGATAATTTTTTCAGAGGATTTTGCTGAATGATTTCGTTCAGTTTCTCGGATATATAATTGGCATCATTATAGCCTGCCCAGTTCACAAGA
>JAFOXE010000163.1 GCA_017425765.1 Paraprevotella sp.
AAACAAAAGCTTGTTTGTATGAGAGCATTAGGGGCATACGACAAAGCTATATACGAGTATGAAACTGCAGCCGACAGCCTAAAACAAGAAAATGCTCTTATCAACGAAATCTCAAAAACATATTATCTTATAAACAACTACGAAAAAAGCATAGAAATTCTGAATAGCACCCAAAAGGCACTATCAGATTCCATGGATTTATACCAAACAGAAATAATGAAAGCTACAGCATTTGCACGTATAAACAACTTCAATGAAATGAACAAATCTGTGTGCAATGCAACTCAAACAATGAGAAGTAATTACAGAAACACGGAGAACCTTAAACTGTTTAACGAACTGCAAAACATAAAAACAAAGAATCCTAAAACCGCCAAGTGGTTGTCGTTATTCCCAGGAGCCGGTTATCTATATGCAGGACACAAGGGAAGCGCCGCCACCTCATTTCTAATCAATGGATTATTAGCCTATGCAACCTATACCAGCATTAAGACCGAGAATTATGGATTAGCAGCACTAACGGGTTTCTTCAACATCTCGTTCTATATAGGAAATATAGTAGGGGCTGGCAAAAGTGCAAGACGAACAAACGAAATGAACAAGTTGAAAACAATTCGTAAAATTGAACATTATAATAACCTATTTAATCAGTAAAACAAAATGAAAAAGATTATGCTTAAAAACTTAGCCGTATTTATGGCTATCGTAATGATGTTTGTGTCTGTACAATCTGCAGGAGCACAAGGAAAAAGTTATGTTACATTAAAGGCTGGAACACCCGTAATGCTTGAACTTCTTTCCCATGTAAACTCTAATCGTTGCCATGCAGGCGATATGGTAGACTTTAGAGTAAGTCAAGACGTTAAGGTGAACGGAAAAGTGGTTATTGCTGCCGGAGCTATTGCAAGAGGACAAGTAACATACGCTCAGAAAAACAACTTCTTTGGAACACCTGGCGAAGTAAGCGTTGTGGTGCGCAGTGTAACAACAGTTGACGGCACGCAAATTCCATTAACATCTACAAGCCTTAGTAATGAAGGTAACGACAAGTTAGCAGCTTCAATTGTTGTAACTATATTCTGCCTTTTGGGCTTCATAATAAAAGGCGGTAAAGGTGAGCTAATTCCAGGAACACAGCTGCATGCTATTGTAACAGCCGACGTGGAAATTGAAAATAATTAAGAAATGGTTTGCAAATAAGCACACAATTACTAATTTTGCAAAAAAGATAACAAAAAATGTATAATTAGTAATGCCAATACATTTTTAACGATAACCGGTCGTTGGCATGACCATAAAAAAACTATTATGAAAAAACTATTTTATGCTATTGCGTGCTGCGCATTGTTTGCTAGCTGCTGTACAGTTTCACACCCAATCTGCGCAACATCAAACCCAGTAGGTACAAGATATGGTGAAACAAGTAGCTATATTTACCTTGGTTTCTTTGGTGCTAACGGAAAAGACTGCGGTATTGAACAAAGTGCAAAGAAGGGTAACATCACAAAGATTTCTCATGTAGACATGCGTGATAAGGCTTACTTTTTTGGTGTAGTTAAAAAACGTACTATTACCGTATACGGCGAATAAATCCAAGCATTTATACATAATAAGGGGCAACCACATGGTTGCCCCTTATTTATTTTGTACAAAGAAAGTCAATGTAACCAAAACTATCACCCTACCCTAATAACATCATTACAATTTTTTATCTGTATCAAGTTATTAGAATAGGGTGATTTTATAATTTGATTATAATATTAAATCAACGTTGACAAGTCCTTCTCGGCAACGAACGATAAGCGATTTAAGATGATGCACTCTCGGGTGCGCTCGGCATTATCGGTACGGAACACAAGGATTCCCTTATCTCCCAAAAGGAATGAGTACATATAGGTGATGCCTATACCCTCGCTGCTCAACACACGAACGGCCTCGGCAGCTCTGCCGGGTTGATTGTCGAGTGTGATGGCAAACACGTCGGAAAGCGAAACTGAAATACCGGCTTCCTTCAAGCAGGTATAGGCTCGTGTAGGCTCCGAACAAATAATGCGATAGATGCCATACTCCACCGTGTCGGCAATGGTGGAAGCTATGAGTTGAATACCGGCCTCGCTCAACAAGTCAAGCACTTTTTGTAGTGTTCCGGCCTTATTCTCGATGAATATAGATAATTGATGTATAGTCATACTTGTTCTTATTTGCGGGTTAATATGGTTTTCTCAAGTCGCGTACTCTCACAGCCTTACCTTCGGATTGTGGCAAAGAGCCTTTCGGAAGAAGTTTCACTCGAGGCGTTACCAAAATCTCGTCCTTGATGACGCGAGTGATATCGCGAGTAAGACTTTGCAATCTGGCGTAGTCGTCGGTAAACAATTGGTTCAACTCCACCTCGATGGTCATTTCATCATTCGAATCTACGGTTTCGAGCGTAATCAGATAATCGGTTGCTAATTCGGGGAACTGAAGCAGCACGGTTTCAATTTGAATGGGGAAGATGTTCACACCCTTCAAAATAATCATATCATCGCTGCGACCCTTCATGCGGTCAAGACGCACATGCTTGCGTCCACACGGACATTCACCGGGCAGAATTCGAGTTAAATCGCGAGTGCGGTAGCGCAACAAGGGCATAGCCTCTCGATTGAGTGTTGTGAGCACCAACTCGCCCACCTCGCCATCGGGCACAGGTTCCAAGGTGTCGGGATTGATGATTTCTACAATATAATAGTCTTCCCAAATGTGCAAACCATTTTGCTCTGTACATTCGAATGCTACACCAGGACCACACATTTCTGACATACCGAAGGAGTTATAGGCTTTCACGCCCAACATTTCTTCAATACGTTTACGTTGTGCTTCAGAGTGAGGTTCGGCACCAATCACTAAGGTCTTCAACTTGGTGTCGCGAGCCGGGTCGATTCCCATACTTTCCATTACTTCATGAAGACGAGCGGCGTAGCTAGGAATGGCATGAATTGCTGTAGTGCCAAAGTCGGTGATGAACTTCAATTGGCGCTTGGTGTTACCGGCTGCCGCAGGAACGGTGAGCATACCTAAATGTTCGGCACCATATTGAAATCCGAGTCCACCGGTGAACATACCGTAACCGGATGTGTTTTGGAAAACATCGTTCGGACGAAGTCCCACCATATACAAACAACGAGCCACAGCCTTAGCCCACTCTTGAAGATCCTTTTCGGTGTGCAAAATCACCGTAGGATTTCCGGTTGTTCCGCTTGAAGAATGCAGACGTGTACACTTTTCCAACGGTACGGCCGCCATTCCAAAGGGGTAGGTGTCGCGTAAATCTTGCTTTGTTGTGAATGGAATCTTCTGTAGATCCTCCAAACTACAAATATCTTCGGGCGTAAGATTATTGTCGGCAAAACGCTGACGATAAAAAGGAGAGTTCATGCAGTGGCGCACGGTATCTTTCAAGCGCTTTAACTGCAAATCCTTTATTTCCGAACGACTTAATGTCTCAAATTCAGGA
This sequence comes from Paraprevotella sp., assembly GCA_017425765.1. GTDB lineage: Bacteria > Bacteroidota > Bacteroidia > Bacteroidales > Bacteroidaceae > Paraprevotella. Next base: position 3,497 of record JAFOXE010000163.1, read on the forward strand.
TGTAAATACATAGTATGTTGTGTTTATAAATTCTTATTGTGATGACAAAAATACGTAAAATTCTGCAATGATGTACGGATGACACGTACAAAAAAAAGAAATTGGACAAACGTGAAAAGGCAAACCGCAATAAATGCCACCTTTTTAGCTTGTCCAATCCTATATTCGGAATCGATGAAACTTATCTACGTTTCATCACACTATTCACCACGCGAACGGACGAAACCAACTTTTCGGTCGATGTAAACACGTCCACATTCCACACATGAGAAGACCTGCCTTTGTGCACAATGGTAGCTACAGCACGCACTGTATCGCCCTCGTGTGCCGAAGAAATATGATTGCCACTCACCTGCATTCCCACCACAAACTCATCAGATTGACAAGCTATCATAGAACCTAATCCGGCTACCGTTTCGGCTAGAGCCAATGTAGCACCTCCGTGCAAAATGCCAAAGGGCTGTCGATTGCAATGATCGACAGGCATTGTGGCCTCCACTCTCTCTTCCGAGGCAAACGTGTACTGAATACCTAAGTTGCCCATTAAGGTAGAAGCCGATTGTGCATTCAAGGCATCGAGCGGGATTGAGGTGGCACGCACCTCATCTAAAATGGATTTCTCCACAGCCACAGCCACACCGTCTTCCTCGTTTGATAGGGTTATAGATTCAGCACATCGCTTTACCGAGTCGGGCGCATTGCCCATAGCTATGCCTAATCCGGCCAATTGCAACATGCCTACATCGCAAATGCCATCACCTATGGCTATTACCTCCTCGGCCTTGATGCCCTCATTCTCCATAAAGGCAGCTAGGGTGTTTGCCTTGTCTACCGAACAGCCTACCACTTCGAGAAAGTGAGGCTCAGAACGGAACACATCCATCACACCGGCCAGTCGTTTTTTCCAATATTGCTCTAATTCTACCAGAGTTTTCTCGTCATCGCTCACCAACATAACCTTGCATGGGGCAAAATCGATAGCGATGGAGAAATCGGGTTGTTCGTCCACTTCCATTCCGTTGATGGCAGCCTCGTAACGTACGTGCTTGTTGTCGCCTCGATTGGTCATCACCCGATTTTCGTCGTAGGTTAATAGTGCAAAACCATATTTATTGGCTTTCTTCTCCAGATACGGAAGCATCTCGGGACTTATCCTTTTTTCGAAGAGCACCACCCCGTTGGAGGCACTGATGATTTGTCCGCCATTGTACGATAAAATGTAACCTCCATACGTACCTAACTCCAATTCCTTGGCCAAGGGAAGTAAACCATACGTAGGTCTGCCCGATGCCAACATAATACGTACCCCCATTTGCTGCACCTTTCGAAGGGCAGAAAGCGTACGTTTAGTAATCTCTTTTGACTCGTTGAGAAGAGTACCATCCACATCAAGAACCAACAATTTATACTTCATGACTCCTCCTTTCTTTTATTGTGTCACACAAATATAGATAAAGGAAAAAGAAGTACCTACACCCTCACCTACTTTTTAGCATCTTTTATCTACAAAAGAGTTCGCAGAGCTTGTCTTGATAATTGCGACCGAGGCTTAAAGGAGCTACACCTTGATTTATGATGCAAAAAGCAAGAAGATGTCCGTTGGAAGTTGTGGCATATCCCGCCAAAGAACTGACGCCGGTCACCGTACCCGTCTTGGCACGCACTTTTTGGTATGCTGCGCTCGTTTGCATTCGATTCTTTAGAGTTCCGTCTATACCGGATATGGGCATAGAGGCATAAAACGATGGAAATATATGGGAACTTTTATGTGCATAACGCAAAAAAGCCACCTCCAACTCGGCACTTACATAATTATATAAAGACAATCCACTACCATCGGCCACGTGATAGTTAGTCGGTATATAGCCCATTTTGCTTATGAGGTTGTGAATATGTTGTACCGCTTGTTTTCTGCCGGCAAAATGCTCACCCTCATGGGCCGCCACGGCATAGAACAAGGCTTCGGCATATAGATTGTCACTCTCTTTCATCATGTCGTGAAGCACCTCTTGAATAGAACGAGAATGGGTATATAAACACCGTGCTTCCGGTGGACAAATGCCCTTTCTGAATCGTTTGAAACAACTTACCCCTTGTCGTTTCATCTCGGCACGCAAAGCACTCAAAAACGCATCTCTACGTTTATAAATCAATGGGGTTAGTGTGGGATTCTTATCGTCCCAACACCATCCGGACCCCCATTTCAGAGAGTCCTTCATGCTCACATCGGCGTAACAATTACCGTCGACCGACTTTATACCGGCCTTGCGTAATTCACGCACAAGCACCTTCATATCCTCTTGGTTGAAACAAGGATCGAAACCACCTATTACATACACATCTCCGTAAAGAGTTGATGATTTTAGCTCTCCGGTTATGCACAAACGGGTACATACCTTGTATTTATCTCCCAACAAATCTAATGCAGTTACGGCCGTAATGATTTTCTGCGTAGAGGCCGGTCGCATACGATGCTTTGGATTGTATGCAAAGAGCAAAGAATCGGCGGTAAGATCGTATACACACAAACCTAATTGTGTGGTTGCCAACAAACTGTCTTTGAGCATGCTATCTAACGAACATTGCAGGTTTTGCGGCCACAATAAGGGCTTGGGAGTTATCTCTAAAGGTACGGAATCTTGTGGTATCACGGTAGCCAAACCGGTGCCCACTGCACCAAAATCCAACGTGCCTTCCGGTGCAGTGTTTTGTGTGCTACCGTGTCGGGCACATGCCCCCAAGAATATTAAGAAAACAAGAAGAACTACATGAACTGGGATTTTTGATTTGGAATTTTTCATCAGTACGGTACTTATTTATGAGTATTCAACTCAGACTGCTTTTTCAACAATACGTGACAAAACTCTGCTGCCATGGAAGGGTTCAACAAAATTTGTCGTCCATTCTTCAGGGTTAGCACCACCATGTCGCCACGCTGCACACAGCCCAACAATGGTGTAAGATGATGAAGTTCCACCCGTTCTATATCGGCAAGGTTTATCTCCTTTCTGCGGCTTAATCTCCCCTTGTCAACAAACAAATGCCCCTCGTCGTCGAGGATGAAACGGGTGTGAACAATACGCTCTACAGCCAACACCAACAACAACATGAAAAACAATGCCCACAAGGGCATTTTTTCCCAAAAGAAAAAAACACATAAAACCACGCTCGGCAACAACGTACCTAACGATAGAACAATATTGGTTTTAGCTTGAAAAGTTCTGATCATCGTCTTCTAATTTGCAGGCAAGTTAGCAAAAAATCAGCTTCCGTAGGTCATTCAATGCTCATTAAATGAACAAACATGGGATATTTATAAGATAAAATGTGGTGTTTTGTGTCGTGCAACTCGCATTTTGAGTACATACATGTTGCAATTTTTGATTTAGGATGTTTATCTTTGCATATCCTAAAACATGCAAGCATGATACGGAAGTTCGACTTTTTAATTATCGGCTCGGGGGTGGCCGGCATGAGCTATGCCCTTAAGGTGGCCGAAGCAAACAAAGGCACAGTGGCCTTAGTATGCAAAACCTCTTTGGACGAAAGCAACACCTCAAAAGCCCAAGGAGGAATAGCCTCGGTGACGAACATGGCCGTGGACAACTTTGAGAAACACATCCACGATACCATGGTGGCCGGAGATTATATCAGTAGTCCGGAAGCTGTGCGACAAGTGGTGGAAAACGGCCCGGCTTGCATTCGTGACTTGATACGATGGGGCGTGAACTTTGACAAAAACAGCGATGGTGAATTTGATTTGCACCGAGAAGGCGGACACTCCGAGTTCCGCATCTTGCACCATGCCGACTACACGGGTTTTGAAATCCAACGCGGATTGATGGAGTCGGTACGCCGTCATCCCAACATCACAATATTAGAAAATCATTTTGCCGTAGAAATCATCACACAGCATCATCTTGGAATTGAGGTTACGCGCAAAACACCAAATATTGAGTGTTATGGTGCTTATATCCTAAATCCGGAAACCGAAAAGATTGACACATTCCTTTCGAAGATAACCTTGATTGCTACCGGTGGCACCGGATCTATCTACGCCACCACCACCACCCCTACAATAGCTACCGGCGACGGACTTGCCCTGGTGTATCGTGCCAAAGGAACGGTAAAAGATATGGAGTTTGTGCAGTTTCATCCCACAGCCTTATACTCGCCCGGTGAAACACACCCGGCCTACCTTATTACGGAGGCTATGCGAGGATACGGAGGCATACTCCGCCTTCCCAATGGCAAGGAGTTTATGCACAAATACGACAAACGTTTGAGTCTGGCTCCTCGCGACATCGTGGCGCGAGCCATTGACAACGAAATGAAAAAACATGGTTTGGAGCACGTGTGTTTGGACGTGACACATAAGGATCCGGAACAAACCAAACTTCATTTCCCCAATATCTATGCCAAGTGCTTGAGCATGGGTATTGATATTACCAAACAATACATCCCCGTGGTGCCTTGTGCACACTATATGTGTGGAGGTATTGAGGTAGACCTAAATGCTTGTTCCAGCATCAAGAGACTCTATGCTGTAGGTGAATGTTCGTGTACAGGACTTCATGGTGGTAATCGCTTGGCCAGCAATTCGCTCACCGAAGCGGTGGTGTATGCCGATGCTGCAGCTAAACACAGTTTGAGTGTTATTGACCAATATGAGTTCAATAATCAAGTGCCGGAATGGAATGACGAGGGTACGCTGAGCAACGAAGAACAGGTGCTAATTGCACAAGACATGAAGGAAGTGGGACAAATAATGAGTAACTACGTGGGTATTGTGCGTAGCGACCTCCGCCTGAAACGTGCATGGACACGACTGGATTTGCTATATGAAGAAACCGAGGAACTATTCAAACGCGTAAAGGCCACTCGCGACATTTGCGAATTACGGAACATGATTAACGTGGGCTATCTCATTACACGCAAAGCTATTGAACGCAAGGAATGTCGAGGACTGCACTACACAATCGACTATCCCAAACACGCTTACGACAAAGAGTAAAAAACGTATATTCATTACATCCCCTGATTAAGTTGAAAACAAACCTAATCAGGGGATTTTCATATCGTTGAAAAAAGATGCTCATGTAGATGATTTTTCCCGTACACCTTAATTCATTTACACGTACGTGTAGTATGCATCTACACCACGGTGTGTTTTTTGGAGGCTCGACATGTACATGTAACACCTTTTAGATGTATATTGTATACCTTCAAAAAGTATATTTTTCAGAATCTTCAAGAAGAGAAACCGGAAAGGGTGAATAAAGTAAATCCCAAAGTCTAACTATAACTTTGGGATTTACTTTTATAATAGATTTTATCAGCTTTTTTGTTTCCAGAAGTCGGGCAAAAAGAGGAACAATACCGTAAATATTTCCAAACGTCCTACGAGCATGAAGAAACTCAACAACCATTTGCCCAATTCAGGCACATGAGCAAAACTAGAGGCCGGACCTGTTGTTCCCAATCCCGGACCCACATTGCTCAAAGCAGAAATGCTGCTACTGAACGCTGTGATAATGTCTACACCTAGAATGGTGAGTACCGTCACACCGATAATAGAAAGTATGAAATACAAAAACAAAAAGGCAAGGGCTCTCAACACTTTACTCTCGGGCAAAACACTACCGGACAAGCGTACCGGAATGACGGCACGCGGATGTATCTGCATCTTAAACTCGTTGATGGCATCTTTAATGCACACAAGTATACGTATTACCTTTACACCACCACTTGTAGAACCTGCACACGAACCTATCACCATAATAAGGAGTGTGGGCACCCAAAAAGGTGTTCCCCAAGCCACGTAGTCGTAGTTTGTAGCCTGAAAACCGGACGAGGTGATGATGGACGAAACATGGAACAAAGAGGTGCGGAATGTGTTTTCCAATCCCTCGGGTAAGAGGGCCAATACCGTATCGGGATGAGGTAGGAAATAGCGTACGCTATAAAACAAACTCATAAAAACTACTACAGCTAAGGCCACAATAGATAAATACCATTTAAGTTCTTCGTTCTTGTAGAAAATCTTACGACGCCCAATACTGAAGTAATAAAACAGAGAGAAATTTATACCCGAAACGAGCATGAAGAATATGCATACATACTCTAAATAAGCTGAGTTGAAGAACGAAAAACTGTCTTGATGCGTACTGAATCCACCCGTAGCAATGGTGGTCATGGAATGGCACACCGAATCGAATACGCTCATGCCACCCGCCCAAAATGCAAGTAAACACAACAACGTGATGAAGATGTAAATACCTAAAAGCCGACGTGCTGTATCGCCTATCTTCGGACGCAGTTTATCCACACTTAAGCCCGTAACCTCTGCCGAGAACATATTGGTGTTCTTGAGTTCGTACACCGGAATCAATGCAAACGAAAATACAACAATTCCTAAACCTCCCAACCATTGGGTCAGGCTGCGCCAAAACAAAATACCATGAGGTTGGGCATCTATATTATTAAGTACCGTGGCACCAGTTGTGGTAAACCCTGACATAGCCTCGAAGAAGGCAGAATGTATGTTATCTACGGTTCCGTAAATAAGATAAGGCAACATACCGAACACAGAATATATTACCCAAACCAAAGCCACGACCAAAAAATTGTCTTTTCGCGTAAACTTCTTGTCCGGATGACGACGACCCATAAGATACAACACCAATCCAAAAACAAAAGTAAGTATTGTTGTGATGCCAAAAGCCGGTAGGTCTGTATCGCCACATTTATGCTGATAATAATAGGAAACACCACAAGTGATGGCCAAAAACAAGGACTCCATCAAAATGAGCATTCCAAATATCTTTTTCTTCATATCGAAAAGCAGAATTAGTAAGACACCGTAACCGAAATACCTCGCTCGCTCAATAGGGCTGCTATTCTATCCAATTGTTCAGGCGTAGCTTTCTGCAATCCTTTATCGGGTGTTTCACGGTCTATAGTATAAATCATCACCTGCGAAGGAGCAATGTATTGTACGGCTTCTATCCACGGCATGACATATTCATCGGTTGTGTTGTCTACATTCTTCCCATTGGATGTTCCTTGCATAAATAAGGATTGCACGATGACCTTACCCTCAAAAGAGCGCATATTCTCAACCACATCCTGTACGTTGTATCTACCTGTAGGACGATCTACCGCTTGAATATAATCGGCATCTACCGTGTCCAACTTCAGAATGTTGTTATCCACACGACGCAATGCATCCACCACATCGGCACGATGCAGTTGAGTGGAATTGCTCAACACACTCACTTTGGCTGAAGGAAAATGGGTGTCACGAAGAGCCAACACATCATCTATAATACCCGAGAAATCGGGATGTGCCGTAGGTTCTCCATTACCGGCAAAGGTCAACACATCGGGAGTTACACCCTCATTTTTCATCTCTATCAATTTAGACTCTAATGCTGCTTTAACTTCGTTGCGTGTGGGCAGAGGTTTAGATGGACGAAAATCCTTATTAAAACCACATTCGCAATATACGCAGTCGAAAGTACAGAATTTACCATCGGAAGGCAATAAGTTGATTCCTAACGAAATTCCTAAACGACGACTGTGTATAGGACCAAAAATTGGAGATGGATATATAACTGTGGACATGGTATTGCTAACTTTATTCCGCGACAAAAATAGTAATTATCTCTGGAAAAATCTAACGAATGATCGTCGACTAACAACTTCATAAAATCGAGGACGTCTTCTTTTTGACGATCGAAGACAAGGGAAATTTGAGCGAAATAGGCCAAAAAACGACGTTTCGCTCCGTCGTAAGT
>JAFOXE010000164.1 GCA_017425765.1 Paraprevotella sp.
ATCTGTAGTCGTTGGTGTCAGTGTCACCTTATCCTTACCCACCTTGAGGTCGGGCATTGGCAAAAACCTTCAAGAAGAACATTGAGCAAGGAATCCGTGCAAAAGGCGAGAAGGCTGTTAAATTGTTCAACCTAGGTTTGAAGGTACGTCAAGCCTACTACGGCGAAAGCAACAAAGACTTCAAGGGCTTGCGCTACTTGCTCAAACCACTTGTATGCTTATTTGACAAGATTCTTTTCTCAAAGGTGCGCGAGAACTTTGGTGGCGAACTTCGATTCTTCATTGGTGGCGGTGCCTTGTTGGACAAAGACTTGCAAAAGTTCTATGTAGGTATCGGCATTCCTATGTATCAAGGTTATGGCTTGTCTGAAGCCACCCCGGTTATCTCTTCAAACGGTCCTGAATTATATCGTTTTGGTTCAAGTGGTAAACTTGTTAAGCCTATCGAATTGAAGATATGCGACAGCGAGGGCAAGGAACTTCCCGTTGGCGAAATGGGCGAAATCGTTGTGAAGGGCGAAAACGTAATGGCCGGTTATTGGAAGAATCCGGAATCTACCGCTGACACCGTAAAAGACGGTTACTTGTACACCGGTGACCTAGGCTATATGTCAAAAGAAGGTCTTCTTTACGTTAAGGGACGTTTCAAGAGTTTGCTAATTTCAAGCGACGGTGAAAAGTATAGTCCAGAAGGTATAGAAGAGGCATTGGTTGAGAAGTCAGCCTTCATCGACCAAGTAATGCTTTACAACAACCAATCAGCATTTACCACAGCTCTTATCGTTCCAAACAAGGATCAACTTCGTCGTCATTTGACCACTTTGAAGTTAGATTTAACTACAGAAGAAGGTCGCAAGGCAGCTTTGCAGAAATTGGAGAGCGAGTTGAACCGTTTCAAGAAGGGTGGCGAATTCGAGGGTATGTTCCCTGAGCGTTGGTTGCCAAGTTGCTTCGCCGTACTTGCTGAACCTTTTACCGAGCAAAACCAAATGATCAACAGTACAATGAAGATGGTACGCGGTAAGATTGAAAAGGCTTATGCCGACCGTCTTGTATACATCTACACTGCAGAGGGTAAGCAATTGCTTAACCCACAAAACTTGGATGCATTGAAGTGAAAACATCCTATACAAATGCAAATCGCTGCCACTTTCTTGATAAAAGTGGCAGCGATTGTTTTTACACCGCGATTAAAATTACAAGCTAATATTACACCTTATTATATATAGGAATTATGAACGCAAGCAACAAACACAAATGAACTACTAAGAAAATCCCTTATCACAAAACTTCCTCTGTTTATTGCTTTGTCTTCAACATAGCCACCATTTGTTGTGCCGCTCTGTATGGAGCACCCGGAGCACCCAACCGCTCAGCCATATAGGTGTAATCGTTCAACATTTGTTCTCTGCCTTCTCCTCCGGGTAAGATGCGACTTAATTCCTTGCGTACATTCTGTACCGTCATTCCATCGGCTACAAGTTCTGTCACCACCTCTTTATCTGCAATCAGATTTACAAGCGAAATGAATTTCACCTTCAACAACATGCGACGCAACCACGATACCAACTTACCACAAGCCACATAATAGCACACCACCTGCGGCACTCTGAACAAAGCAGTTTCAAGGGTGGCCGTGCCCGATGTAACCAAAGCCGCAGTAGCATGCTGTAGCAGTCGGTAAGTTTGTCCGTACACCACCTTCACATCCGTACCGGCTAGTACCTTTTTATAATAGTCCGGCTCAATGCTTGGAGCTGCTGCCAACACCAATTGATAGTCCTTGGCATAGACCAAGGCTGCTTGTACCATTCGAGCCAAATTGTCTTTGATTTCCTGTTTTCTACTACCTGCCAAAAGGGCAATTATCGGACGCTCATCTAGTTCCTGTTCCGCACAAAAAGCAGGTGTATTTTGCGGATTCTCCGTTTGAAATGCCAACACCTCGTCTACAGTCGGATTACCCACATAATGAATGGGATAGCCGTGTTTTTCCTCAAAGAAATTCACCTCAAACGGCAAAATCGAGAACAACTCATCCACATCTCTACGAATGTTCTTTATACGATGCTCTTTCCATGCCCAAATCTTGGGCGAAATGTAATAATAGACCGGAATGGATGTATGACTTTTTACGAACTGAGCAATCGAAAGATTAAAGCCTGGATAGTCCACTAAGATTACCACATTCGGCTGCCATTCAAGTATATCTTGCTTACATCTCTTCATATTGGCAAGTATGGTAGGAAGATGCATTAACACCGGAATGAAGCCCATATAAGCCAAATCCTTATAGTGCTTTACTAAAACACCACCAGCTTGTTGCATCAAATCACCACCAATGCAACGAAATTCGGCTTGCTCGTCCTCATTACGCAAAGCATGCATCAAGTGCGAGGCATGAAGGTCGCCACTTGCCTCTCCGGCTATCAAATAATATTTCATAGTTGCTCCAAATCTTTGAGTTCTTCCATAGCCCAATGAGCTGTTAAATCTACATGAGTGGGTACCACCGACACAAAGCCATGGTCGAGAGCCCAGAAATCTGTATTCTCCGAGTCCGGCTCCATGTTAGTAAATTCACCCGTAAGCCAGTACGTGTTTTTACACTTGGGAGAGGCTGCACACACCCATTCTGCGCTCCAATTTCCGTTCGCCATACGACACACCTTAACACCTTGTGCTACTGTTGTGTCAGGAATGTTTACGTTCAGACATACGCCATTAGGAAGTCCTTCATCCAACACCCTTTTCACAATACCACGAATACATGGTATAAAAGGAGTGAAATCAAAATCCTGACGAATTGAGTAGGCAGAGAATCCCACCGAGGGAATGCCCTTCATACAACCTTCCAGAACTGCCCCCATCGTGCCCGAATACACAACGCTGACCGATGCATTATCACCATGATTGATACCGCTCACCACCATATCGGGTCTTCGTGGAACCACCTGCTCCAATGCCAACTTCACACAGTCCACAGGCGAACCGGTGCATTTATACACCACGCAGCCCTCAACCTCCCTCACTTGATAAAAACTTACCGGCACCGACGAAGTTATCGAACACGCTGCACCGCTACGCCCCGAATCCGGAGCCATCATCACCACATCGGCAAGGGGCAAAAGCATCTCTAGCAAGACGTTTATTCCTTTTGCCTCGAAACCGTCGTCGTTAGTCAACAATATCAAAGGTTTATTCTCCATAAAACACGTTCTGTTTATTCCACAAAAGTACGAAAAAAAGGCATTAGAATCATGATATTACAAGAAAATGACTGTTTTTGGAATAATCTCATAATCCGCTAAGAATAAAATGTTTATGCGGAAAGTTCAAGAACGAGGTAATGAGTTGGCAACCGTTCTGATTTCTACATACTTGCGTGATTTGCATTGATGTACAACTCATCTTGGAACAAAGGTACAACTTTTTTATGAACGAGCAAAAAGGCGGTGCTTTTTTCATTAATGCAGGATAATATTTGAATTTAGTCTATCATCAATCTGCGATATATGAGTTTCCCGATTCCGTCATTCGCCCCTTTCCTTTGCTCGTCTGCGAAGGTAGTACATCAGCCTTTGAAAGTTGAAAGGTCGGGGCGGCAAGCCGTTTCGGACTGAATCTTCCTCCTACGGAGAGTATTCAGCCCGAAAACCTTTCCCCTTTCAATGTCTGTACTCAGAAATGCAGACGGCAACGGAAATGAACGACTGACGAAAATGTAGATAAAGATAAACAGACAGCATATAAAAGGGTTCTTACATTGATAACCCATGTCTATGCTGTTCTTGTTTCTATCCATAGGAGCACTATTATTTTACATCATAGATATATAGGGCAAGCGGTAAATTTCACTCCCTCCAAAAATATAGAGAGGTTTATCCGCTGCTATTAAGTAGGTGCTTGCCGTTGTACTCCCGTTTCAACGCTTGTTCAATCTCACTCCGCTTGTATAGAACTTTTCCACCGAGCACATAGTAAGGCAATGTTCCGTTACTTCGATACTCGCTCAATGTTCTTCGGCTGACTTTAAGCATATACGCCACCTCCTTGTCGCATAGATACTCATCATCGTTCTGTAAGGCTGCACCATCTTTGGGCATACTATCAATAATTTCCGATAGTTGGTCGATACTCTCGTGAATGGACTGCATCCACGCATCATCTTTAGTTCTCATCTCTTGATACATATTCAAATTGGTTTTAGTGTTATACATTGGTTAGATTTCTCTCCCTCGCCATCTGGCTTCTTTTCGCCTGTCCTCTACCTTCGTTACAATACTCTCTACATCTTCGGGCAGATAGTAGGTGCGGTTGCCGATTTTGGTGTAGGCAAGCGTACCATTATCACGCAAGGTCTGCAATGTACGCTTGCTTATCTTCAATCTTTGACAAACATCCTGATGGTCGAGCCAATTGTTTGTCTTTTTCTTCCCGTTCTTGACAACGGGTGAGTTTGATACTCGCAGAATGAACTGCTCAATCTTCGTGGCAAATTCCTCAAATGCCTTTCGCTCAAAAATGATTAAATCCATACGCTTTATATTTTTTGTTTTACATATTTTTCTTGTTTTGCACTGCTAAATAAGAAAGAGATTTTCATACTTCAATGGCTCTAACAATAGGTGTCATTCCTCGTCATATCGTTTCATCATAGACACGATAATCAGTCATTGAAATAGGCTCTATTCTCATACGCAATTTCGTTTTGTTGGTGCGAAGTAATAGATAAGTTATCACACCTCAATCATTCGGTGAGCCTGTTGCAGCATGTGGCATAGTTCGTGGCACTTTTAGATGTATCTAGTGATATATTTCTAAGCATACATCACATTGTAATCCATATTATATAAGAATACCCCAAGCGACTACTCGTCTTGGATCTTGTTCGTAGCATTCTCGTTTGTCAGACAGATTACTATCCGTCTGCCAAACTTCTGCATCGAACCGCCGAAATGGATAGTCGCTAATTCTATAATAGCAGGATAGCGGATAGACCAACTCCCGAAACTTCGGCAGTCCGTCTATCCGCTATCGTATTTAAGTCCTTAATTTCCTTAATTAAGCATTTCGCCCCAATCCATCATAACCCGTTCAACTTGGGAAAAATTATGCAGTCGGCACATCACCTGC
>JAFOXE010000165.1 GCA_017425765.1 Paraprevotella sp.
GATTGATAGAAATGAAAGAGCAAGGCAAGAAAATAGCCATGCTCACCTCATACGATTACACTATGGCGCAAATTGTGGACAGCGCCGGTATGGATATTATTTTAGTTGGTGATTCGGCATCAAACGTAATGGCCGGAAATACCACTACATTACCTATGACTTTGAGTCAAATGATTTATCACGCAGCTTCTGTGGTACGTGGTGTTAAACGTGCTTTGGTTGTATGTGATATGCCTTTCGGAACTTATCAAGTCAACCCTACTGAAGGTGTTACCAATGCCATTCGTATTATGAAGGAAACAGGTTGCGATGCGCTCAAGTTGGAAGGTGGTGTGGAAATAATAGATACGGTTCGTACTATTCTTGCTGCCGGTATTCCCATCATGGGCCATCTAGGACTTATGCCTCAAAGTATCAATAAGTATGGAACCTATGCTGTTCGTGCAAAGGATGACGCCGAGGCTGAAAAGTTGATTTCGGATGCACACGCCCTTGAAGAGGCGGGTTGTTTTGCTATCGTATTGGAAAAAATCCCTGCATCATTGGCTGCCCGTGTTGCTGCAGAACTTACCATTCCTGTAATTGGAATTGGAGCCGGTGGAGGTGTTGATGGTCAGGTACTTGTTGTGAACGATATGTTGGGTATGAACAAGGGATTTTCTCCTAAGTTCCTTCGTCGTTATGCTGATTTGTACACCACCATTACCGATGCAATTGGGTGTTATATTACGGATGTCAAGAATTGCGACTTCCCGAATGCCAACGAACAATACTAATCCGTGCAATTAGGTTCTTCGCAAGAACGGGCCCCGCTGTGGACACCGGGATTTTTTAGTATTAATTTGATTCACTTGTTGATGGGCATGAGTGTGTATGCACTTTTGCCTTTATGGCCTATACTCATGCAACAATCTGCTTTGTATGATAAAGTGGAGTGTGCTATAGTAATATCTATTTTTGCAGTGGGTCTATATTTACCTTGTGGATTTTGTAACTATTGGCTTGATACATACAAGCGCACCACAGTATGCCAAACATCTATAATTGTTTACATGGTGACACTTTTACTATGTATTGTAGAAATGCCACTATGGGCTTTGTTGGGCATACGATTATTACAAGGCGTTTCTTATGGAGTTTTTCAGGTGGCATTGGGTAGTACTATTATGATTGATGTTACCGACACAACCCAACGTACACGAGCTGCACATGTATATTATTGGTTTGGTCGTTTCGCGTTGGCATTAGGACCTGCTATAGGTTTATGGGCTGTTTCCACCTATTCGATTTATGGTTTTCCATGGCTCGTCTTGGCTATGGTGATGCCGGCTTTGTTGCTTCTATGGATGCTTCATGTTCCTTTTCGTATGCCTTTGGAACCCAAACTATTATCTACTGATCGTTTTTGGATGAAACATGGTGTCTGGCTTTTTGTTTGCCTCTTCCTGTTTTCACTTTCTGCAGGTGCGCTGTTGGTTCCCATGAGCGGACTTATAATGTATGCATGTGTTGCGGTAGGATTCTTGCTGGCACTATTGTTGCATGTAATGTTTTTGGGTAAGGCAGATATTCGATGGGGGATTTGTATAGGTATCTTTGCTTTAATTTTTGCAGCAGTAATTGGACTTTATTCCCACAATGGTGTACAGATGATAATCTACTCTGTATTGTTTGGGTTGGGTGTAGCAATAATTACCTCACGTTTTTTGTTATCAATGATACGAGTGGCTCAACACTGTCAGCGCGGAACAGCGCAAAGCACCTATATGTTAGGATGGGAGAGTGGTTTGGTTGCTGGTTATGCTGCTGCATATATGTTGAATGATTATAATAACTATTATTGTTATTTGCTGTCTATAGCACTACTTTTAACGGCTGGAGCTATGTATATGTTCCGTGTATATGCTTGGTACATAAAAAATAAGTGCAGATAATTATTCTGCACTTATTAGGTTTTCTTAGTTCTTGGTCTTTACAACAAGTCTTTCCCAAACATAGTCGGGAATCAATTTCCACACCATTGTCAACAGATTGTATCTCCAATCAATTACAACCGAACGTTCTTGTTTCAGTATGCCCTTATAAATTCGTTTGGCAACTTTGGGTGCAGTCATCAACATGGGGTACTGATGTACATCATTCAATAATTCCGTTGCAACAAATCCAGGTTTAATATCGGTGAATTTCACTTGTATTTTCTTAATACTTGATAATTGCGCAAGGCATTGTAAATAAGTGTTTTGGAATCGCTTTGTTGCTGAATATGCAGGAGCCATTCCAAGGCCTTTGGTTCCGGCAATTGATGTTACGGCAGCAATGTGACCATGACCTATTTTTGTAAAGTATCGGTATGCCTCACCAATACATCTTGCAAAGCCTTCGCCGTTGGTACGCAATGTGTCAATTTCTATGCCTTCTGCGAGTGTGTTATTCTGCTTACCAATACCCGAAACATGTAGATACACATCCATTCCACCGATCTTTTCGATAAGCGAATTCAAGGATTTTGTACAACTTGGTTCGGTTATATCCATAGCCCCTGTGTAGATTTGATTGGGATATAATTTCTGTATCTCGATTAATTGTTCATGGCGGCGTGCTGCTATACCTACTTTCCATCCGGCTTGTGCAAAACATATTGCCGTTTCACGACCAATTCCAGAAGATGCCCCCACGATAATAATTTTCTTTTCGTCACTCATGAGATTTGAATGTTGATTTATTTGGTTACAAAGTTAACACTACGCATCATTTTCAGCAAGTATTCAATTAAATAATTCTACATGCATTTCTGCCTCAAAAGACATGAGCATCTGAAGGGGTGTTACATGCTCATGTGAGTGCTATATACACCACGGTGTAGTGCCCCATTACATGCTCGTGTAAATTTTTGTTGTTGGGCACGTACACAAAAACGATGTTTGGTTGTTTTTAGACGAAATTATGATTAAGTGTTCGTTTAACACGCAACAATATCTTGTTTATATGTTCTTTAGCATATTTATAGAAGATATTTATCATTAAAATGTGATGAAGTCTTAAAAAATATATATATTTGAAAGAATTTTGCCTACCCTTTAAGGGTAATCATGACGAAATGTAAATATATTTAACTAGTTATAAACATGGAAAACAAAAGATTAAGAAGACAACTGAAGCGAATGGCAGGGTCTGCTTGTTTTTTGATGCTCGCCGGAGCAACATTCACTTCGTGTGATGATGATTTGCTCACCGGTACACCCGAATGGTTGGGTAGTAGCATTTATGCAGAGCTACAAGAACGCGGAAACTTTACCGAGATGCTTAAGTTGATTAACGATGAGGTTCTGGCGTCCGGTGACTATCCCCGCACGTTGAATCAAACGGGTAGTAAGACTCTTTTTGTGGCAGATGACGCAGCATGGGCGCGTTTTTACGAGAAGAATCCGTGGGGCGTGAAGAAGTTGTCGGATATGAGTCCGGCACAAAAAAAACTGTTGTTTAAGTCGTCGATGATTAACAATGCCTATTTGTTGGAACTGATGTCAAATACTCCGGGCAATCCTCCTACAAAGGGTAATTGTATGCGTCGTTCATCAAGTATTTCATATTTTGACTCTATACCATTGGTTCTTCCTCAGGATATGCCTGCATCGGCATATTGGGATGAAGTGCGTAACCGCGAGAAAGGTATCTTATTGATGCAAGACGAAACGGAGGCACCTATGATTCACTTCCTTCCAAAGTTTATGAAGTATAATGGTATTACTTCGGAAGATTATTACATCCTAACCAACAAAGAAGTGAACGATGTAAGTCGTTCGTACATAAATGGGAAAAAGGTCGTTACAGAAAATATAACTTGCCAGAATGGCTATATTCACGTTCTTGAAGA
>JAFOXE010000166.1 GCA_017425765.1 Paraprevotella sp.
GGCTCGAACTCGCGACCCCAACCTTGGCAAGGTTGTGCTCGACCAACTGAGCTACTTCCGCATTTATGACCCATTCTTTTCGTTTGGGATTGCAAAGGTAGGCATTTTTTTATTACTTCCAAACTTTTCTGTAAAAATTTTTCAAAAAATTGTAAAAAACCACTTAAATAGAGTGAAAAATAGCTAAATTTGAGTGATTTCATGCTTTGGCATGCCGTTTGAAATAAGTAGAGTCGGTTAGTTTAGTTGTTAATACTAGGGTTATGGTTCATCCGGCTGTCACTTTTGAAGTCACCTACGAAAACAGTCAAGCACGTGAACGCACGCAAATCCTGATGGATGTGGCTAACCAGATGAACGGAATGGTAATCGGAACCGGCGACCTATCAGAATTGGCATTAGGATGGGCCACCTATAATGGCGACCACATGAGTATGTATGGCGTGAATGCCTCAATACCCAAAACTCTCGTAAAGTATTTGGTGACTTGGGCTGCCGAAGACATGAGCGAGCACAGTGTACGAGATGTACTTCTTGACATCGTGGACACACCTATTAGTCCGGAACTTCTTCCGGCCACGGCCGAAGGCGAAATTGCACAACGTACCGAAGACAAGGTAGGACCATATGAATTGCATGATTTCTTCATATACTATATGCTAAGATACGGATTCCGTCCTTCCAAAATCTTCTTCTTGGCAAAAACGGCCTTCAAGGGAATGTACAATGAAGACATTATCAAAATGTGGCTTACCACATTCTATCGTCGTTTCTTTGCCCAACAATTCAAACGTTCATGCTTGCCCGACGGACCGAAGGTGGGCAGCTGTGGTCTTAGTCCACGTGGAGATTGGCATATGCCTAGCGACGCCTCTGCCACACTATGGCTTGCAGAATGTGCTGCACTATAAGAGCATTATAAATAATAAAATTGCCCGAAAGAAATCAAATTCCTTTCGGGCAATTTTATTTATATTCTGCACAAATTCTATTCTGCATCGGAAAATCGCAAAGTATCCACCTTTGCCAAACGCTCTTTAAGGCGAGGCATAAGGCTTTTTCGAATGCGCAATGTCATTACGCAATCATTATCGTATTCCTGCGACACAATAATGGGACTCTCCTCCTTTACAATGCGCATCACACTATTCATAAACGGATACTCAAACATAAACACTACATCTTCGTCCACCGTTTTTTCAACGATCTCTGCATTTTCAATTGCTGCCGCTGCTGCTAAACGATAAGCAACTATCAATCCGCTGGTACCCAACTTAATGCCACCAAAATAGCGTATCACCACAATCAGGATATCGGTAAGTTCATTTGAGTTTATCTGACCCAAAATGGGTTTACCTGCAGTTCCCGATGGTTCACCGTTGTCGTTGGCACGGAATTCTTTACGTTCCGGTCCAAGCATATAGGCATAGCAACAATGCCGAGCGTCGTAGTATTTCTTTTGATAATACTCAACATGCTGCTTTACCTCGTCCACAGAAGTAACGGGAATTGCAAAGGCCAGAAATTTGCTACGCTTTTCTGTATACTCCCCTTCTGATAAAGCGACAATGGTTTTGTATGTATCTTCTTGATTCATCATATAGAAAGAACTTCCATAAAGCCAACGATGTTTTTTCTCCAGCTTTTGAAGTAGTATGTGCAAAGATAGCGCATTTTATAAACATCACGAAAGAATGGCGGGGCATTCTTCTTCATCAACTTCTTATACTACGAATAACGGGAACCTAAAAGTAGCCGAACACCTGTTATACACATGTAGAACAGATATTCGGCTACTTGAATAAGTTTACAACTTTATGCTACGATAGCTTGTGAACTACAAGACCACTTCGCAACTTAGGTTCAAACCATGTAGCTTTCGGAGGCATTATATCTCCTTGATCGGCAATACTCATGATTTGTTGCATAGAAACAGGATAAAGCGCCAATGCCATCTTCATCTCGCCACTATCGCATCTTCTTTTTAATTCGCCCAAGCCACGGAGTCCACCCACAAAGTCAATGCGTTTATCACTTCTTAGGTCCTTAATTCCAAGAATCTTATCGAGAATCAGATTACTGCTCACACTTACGTCCAACGAGTCAATAGGACTACTTTCATCGCATCTTCCTTCCTTCATTTGCAAACTGTACCATTTGCCACTTAGATACATAGAGAACTCATGCAGCTTTGCCGGACGATACTCATCCTCGCCCATACACTCCACCTTAAAGTCGGCTGCTAGAGCCTCAAGGAACTGCTCCTCCGTCAATCCATTCAAATCCTTTACCACGCGGTTGTAATCTAAAATGGTAAGCTGACCCGCAGGGAAACACACGGCCATAAAGTAATTATATTCCTCGTCGCCCTTGTGATTGGGATTTTGTCGCATCTTCTCTGCACCCACCAAAGCCGCTGCAGCCGAACGATGATGACCATCGGCGATATACAACGCTGGCATTTGTGCAAATGTATCGGTGACCAATTGGATATCGGATTCATCGTCTATCATCCAAAAGGCGTGACCAAAACCATCACCCGATGCAGTAAACTTGTATTCAGGATCTGCAGCCACATACTTAGCCACCAATGCATTCAAGATTTCATTATCTGGATATGCAAAGAATACAGGCTCCATGTTGGCATCGGTGATACGAACATGCTTCATACGATCCTCCTCCTTGTCGCGACGAGTTAATTCGTGTTTCTTTATCACACCGTCAAGATAATCTTGCACTGCTGCGCCCACCACCAAACCATACTGCGTACGGCCATTCATGGTTTGAGCGTAAATGTAGTACATTGGTTTCTCGTCTTGCACCAACCAACCTTTTGCTTGAAACTTTGCAAAGTTCTCGGCAGCCTTTTGATATACCTCCTCGGCGTATTCACTAGTACCAACGGGGAAATCTATTTCAGGCTTGATGATGTGGTACAACGACATTTCGTTATCTCCTGCTTCGGCTCTGGCCTCCTCTGAGTTCAATACATCATAAGGACGACTCTGCACCATCTCCACCCATTGCTTAGGCGGACGCAGTCCTTTGAAAGGTCTTATCTTTGCCATAATCTGGAAAGTTTTACTTGTTCACTTGGAATTTTGTACATCCCTCGTTGATATAGCCCACAATCTGACGAGCTGCTGCAATACCTGCATTTACATTTGCCTCGGCGGTTTGTGCACCCATTTTCTTTGGTGTAGCAAAATATCTTCCGGGGAACTTTTCGGCAAATTCAGCATCGGCGTCCGGTTTTATATCGCTCAAATACTTGATATCAGAACGCTCTTCCATCAAACGGATAAGACCAGACTCGTCTATAACTTCCTTGCGCGCTGTGTTTACCAAAATACCGCCTTTCTTCATCTTACCTACCAAGTCGTAGTTAATGCTTTGACGCGTTTCAGGTGTGGCAGGAATATGTAATGAAACAATGTCACAGATGCTGAACAATTCGTCTTGTGAACCTACGGCTTTCACACCTGCTGCCTCGATAGCCTCAGCAGGACAGAAAGCATCGTAAGCAAATACCTCCATGCCGAATCCCTTGGCTACACGAGCCACATTGCGACCCACATTTCCAAATGCAAGAATACCCAACTTCTTGCCCATCAATTCAGTTCCCGAAGTTCCGTTGAAGAAATTGCGAACGCCAAACACCAACAAGCCAAACACCAATTCAGCTACGGAATTTGCATTTTGTCCGGGTGTATTCATCACCACCACGCCATGTGACGTGGCTGCCGCCAAATCTACATTATCAAATCCTGCTCCGGCACGCACCACAATCTTCAATTGTTTTGCTGCGTCCAGAACCTCCGCATCTACTTTGTCACTACGTACGATGAGGGCATCCACATCGGCCACTGCAGACAACAACTCGGCCTTGTCTGTATATTTCTCCAACTTTACCAGTTCGAAACCGGCAGCGTCTGTTACTTCTTTTATGCCATCCACCGCAATAGCAGAGAATGGTTTTTCTGTTGCAATTAATACTTTTGCCATGGTATATTTCTTTTCTATATATACTTATAAAAATAGAAAAGGCGGCCGTGTTCCGGCACGCCTTTCTTGATATGTGTCGTTTTTAGTGTGTTGCTTCAAAATCCTTCATGCACTGTACCAAAGCCTCTACAGCCTCGATTGTTTGTGCGTTGTAGCAGGAAGCACGGAAACCACCTACACTTCGATGCCCCTTGATGCCCACCATGCCACGCTCAGTAGCATAAGACAAGAATTCTGCTTCAAGGTCTTTGTATTCGTCTGTCATGACGAAACAAATGTTCATTAGTGAGCGGTCTTCAACGGCAGCAGTTCCACGGAACAACTTATTGCGATCGATTTCTGCATATAAGATGTCTGCACGTTGGTGTGCCAACTTATCCATCGCCTCTACACCGCCATGTGCCTTTATCCAACGAAGATTTTGCATAGCACAATAAATTGGCACCACGGGAGGAGTGTTATACATTGAACCGCCCTTAACATGGGTCATGTAGTTCATCATCGTAGGAATAGGACGACCTACTTTTTCCAAGGCCTCATCCTTCACAATCACGATGTTTACACCTGCCATTGACAAGTTCTTCTGAGCACCGGCATAGATACAGTCGTATTTTGACACATCAACCGGACGTGAGAAGATGTCTGACGACATGTCACCAACCATTGGAACCGGGCTATCCCACTCGCGACGAATCTCGGTACCGTAGATAGTGTTATTAGTAGTGATGTGAAAATAATCTGCATCAACAGGAACAACAAAGTCCTTCGGTATGTAGTTAAAGTTTGCATCTGCCGAAGATGCAACCTCAACAGTTTCACCAAACATCTTAGCTTCTTGCAAGGCCTTCTTCGACCATGTACCGGTGTTTAGATATGCAGCCTTCTTCTTCAAGAAGTTGTAAGGAACGCGACAGAATTCTGTGCTGGCACCACCTGACAGGAACAACACCGAATATCCTTCTGGTACGTTCAAAAGTTCTTTAATCAAGGCTACAGCCTCATCCAATACAGGCTGAAAATTCTTGGCACGGTGGCTTATTTCCATTAACGACAGCCCACAACCATCAAAATCCAAGCATGCTGCCGCAGTAGCTTCTATAACTTCGCGCGGCAACATGGAGGGGCCTGCGTTAAAATTATACTTTTTCATAGCTCTTTCTACCTAATTAAATTATATTATATCTTTTCGTGTTTTAATTATAGGCTGCGAATGTAAACAAAATTATCCGTACTAACTAAGATTTGTTTCACTATTTTTAAGTAAAAATCTCTTTTTGATAACATTTTATTAAAACGAACGCCATTTTTTGTTACAAAGAGCTTAATTATAGGGTAGGTTCAACAATCGTTTTTATACCCTTTATCTTCTCACCTTTTATTTTCCTAAGCAATTCTTTCACTTTATCGCGACGAACAGCAGCAAAAGCGTAGTGTTCTTTCACATCTACACGGCCCAAATCGTTGCGTTCCAATCCGCCTTTCTTACTTAAAAAGCCTACAATGTCTATCTTATTTATTTTGTCTTTCTTTCCTTTACCTATATACAACGTTATCCATAGAGGCTCGGCCGGCTGAGGAATCCTTGTGGGCATTTCATATTGAAGTGGAGCATCTCCAGCCAAATACTCGGGCAAATGCTCTTGTGGGCCTAGCAGCATGTAAGCCTCGCCACTTGCATCCCAACGTGCTGTGCGGCCGTTGCGGTGAATATAGGCATCCTCGTTTAGGGGCAAATGATAATGTATTATGTTGTCAATGTTAGGTATATCCAAACCACGCGCAGCGAGGTCGGTAGATACAAATACATTGCAAGACCCGTTACTAAACTTGTACAAGGCCCGCTCTCGATCTCTTTGTTCCATACCGCCATGAAAAGCCTCACTACTGATGCCACTCTTACGAAGAAATTGCTCTACTCGCTCCACACTCTCACGATAGTTTACAAAAACCAAACTTGTTTGCGAGCCCAACACACATAACAACTTGCGCAGGGTTTCCAGCTTATCCTTTTCGGGCGAATGTACCTCGTAGAGCGTAATACGATCGGGAATTTGCTCTGTTTTGTCCAAAAAATCAAGTTTGAAGAACTGCCCATTTCCCGAGGCAAAACGAGGAATTGCATCGGTATCGGTAGCCGACAACAAGAATCGACGATTCAAAGCCGTAAGTTGGCTGATAACTTGCTCCATCTCTGCCTGAAATCCTAACTCCAAGCATTTGTCAAATTCGTCTATAACCAATGTGTGTATGGCCGAAACACTGATATTACCTTTACCTAAATGATCGTTCATGCGGCCGGGGGTGGCAATTACTACATGTGGACGAACTCCACGTAATGTGCGGTGCTCCTCCATAGCCGGACGACCACCATAGCAACTCACCGAACGAAATGGTGTACCCATTGATTTGAATACTCCATCAATCTGTAAGGCCAGCTCACGTGAAGGTACTAGAACCACGGCTTGCACCTCATCACTGCGCTCATCAAGACCTTGCACTAATGGTATCAAATAAGCCAAAGTCTTGCCCGAACCGGTTGGCGAGAGCAACACCATATTGTCGTGACGACGATATTCGTTGATGCATTCCTCTTGCATCACGTTAAGCGATTCTATTCCTAATTTCCAAAGTATTTCGTTCGTTTCAATCTTTGCCATAATCAAAATTTTGGCAAACTTACGCCATTTTATTGACTCTTGCAACCTTCTTCTGCTTTCTATCCACGTCCCCACCCGCCTTTGCACTCGTGTAGTGGCCGTCACACCATGCTCTTAACCGTTCCCCATCACCATCCCAATCAAAAAAGCTCTACACCTTTTCAAAATTTGGTGTAGAGCTTTTTGCAAAAAGGTGTAGACCATTTTTAATTTTGGTCTACACCTTTTTCTATTTCAATGAGCGTTTTACTTACGGACGATTAGCATATACAATCCAAAAGAATAGCAACACCTACCATCATGCCGTACGCATCATTCTGTTTTCGTGTTATTTCTTTCCTGTGAAGGTGTAAGTGTATGCTTCGCCACCAATTATATATCTAAAGATAACTGTCAACACACCATTGCTATAGCAACCATCAATTGCATAGTTTGACTCCGAGGTCAAAGTCCAAGTGCCATCACTATTTCTTTTACCAACAAGCACCACCGGTGTATATTCTACATTAAGAGCCTCGCAAGTTAACTCGAACGAAACTGCATCATCAGCCTTACGCTTCAAAGTAACATAAGCACGTTCCCAAGGATAAGAATAACTATTCAATTTTAAATTTCCCACATATTCTCCCGCCATGGCTTTTGTAGTTGTGGAAGGAAGAACTTGAGTGCCTTGTGTTCCGTAGAAGAAGAACACATGATTGTTAAAACTAAATGTAACACACAATGTTCCGTTACTAAAAC
>JAFOXE010000167.1 GCA_017425765.1 Paraprevotella sp.
AAAGATGCTCACCACAACAGAAGTGGCCACACCAAAACACGTAGAATTGGCTCTAAATGCCGGTATTGACATTTTGTGGGTAGGAGCGCGCACCACTGCAAATCCATTTGCCATGCAAGAGTTGGCCGACTCTCTTAAAGGTATAGATGTGCCCGTATTGATAAAGAATCCTGTGAATCCCGACATCGAGTTATGGATTGGTGCATTGGAACGTATCAACCGTGCAGGAGTCAAACGATTGGGTGCAATACACCGCGGGTTCTCTAGCATTGACCAAAAGTTGTATCGTAACTCACCGATGTGGCATATCCCCATCGAGCTACACCGTCGCTACCCTAACCTACCCATCATCTGCGACCCAAGTCACATCGGTGGCCGACGCGATGTGATAGCACCATTGTGCCAACAAGCCATGGATATGGGTTTCGAGGGACTCATCGTAGAAAGCCACTGTAATCCCGACCAAGCATGGAGCGATGCCATGCAACAGGTGCAACCTGATGTGCTTGAATTTATCCTTGACCGCCTAGTAGTACGCAACACAGTAGAGGCCACCGAAAGCCTCAACATGCTGCGCAAACAAATAGACGAATTAGACAATTCGCTAATGAACTTGCTCGCCCGACGAATGCGTGTAAGCAGGGATATTGCCGAGTATAAAAAGCAACACAAGATGGCCGTGGTGCAGACCGGACGCTACAATGAAATTCTAGACAAACGTGGGGCGCAAGGGACTCTTGGCGGTATGGATGCAGGCTTCGTCAAAAAGGTGTACGAGGCCATTCACGAAGAGAGCGTACGCCAGCAAATGGATATAATCAATAAGTAACGAACGAAACAAGCACACATTCGCATTATGAGAATATTGGTATTAGGCGCCGGAAAGATGGGCTCGTTCTTTGTAGACCTGCTTAGCTTCGACCACGAAACAGCCGTGTACGAAATTGATGCTCGTCGTCTGCGTTTTATGTACAATACGCAACGTTTCACCTCAATGGACGAGATAGACGCATTCAATCCTGAACTAGTCATCAATGCCGTTACATTAAAACATACCCTCGACGTCTTCCAACAAGTGATTCCCCACCTTTCCAAAGATTGTATCATTAGTGATATTTCGTCCGTAAAGACGGGATTCAAAGAGTTCTACGAAGGCACGGGAATGAGATACGTCAGCACTCACCCTATGTTCGGACCTACGTTTGCTAATTTAGGTAACTTGAGCAGCGAGAATGCCATCATCATCAACGAAGGAGATTATATGGGTCGCATATTCTTTCGCGACCTATACAACCGACTTGGGCTGAATATTTGCGAATATAGTTTTGACGAACACGATGAAACCATGGCCTACTCGTTGAGTATACCTTTCGTTTCAACATTCGTGTTTGCTGCCGTCATGAAACATCAAGATGCCCCCGGCACCACGTTCAAGCGACACTTGAAGATTGCCCGTGGAGTATTGGGAGAAGACGATTGCTTACTTCGCGAAATTTTGTTTAACCCACGTACCAAGGGGCAAGTGTCCGGTATTCGCGATGAATTGAAGTCGTTATTAGATATCATCGATCGCCACGACGAGGATGGACTAACCACTTATCTGCGCCGTATCCGCGAGAACATCAAATAATTTTACACCGTAAATCATAACAAAAAGACACGCAGATATCGATGCATCAAGGCCTACACCTCGTTTCATCTACATCTGCGTGTAGTGTATATCCACACGTACGTGTGTTTTGAAGTTATTCTCTTATCCTTAAGAAAAAGGGTTGAGTATATTTTGCTTTTTTGTGAGTAAACTCCTTTTTCCAAATTAGGCTTTAGATTGACCGAAGTTGGTCAGTGTACGATAGCCATACCATGCCACCACAACAAAACTAATTAGGGGAAGAATGAACGACACATTCACGGCAGGAAGAATACCTAGCATTCCGTCTTTATCGGCAGCGTCCATAATGGCACCTTGCAACGGAGGCAATACCGATCCTCCCAAGATACTCATTATCAAACCGGCTGCACCAAACTTGGCATCCTCGTCAAGACCTTCCAACGCAATACCGTAAATGGTAGGAAACATTAACGACATACAACCCGATACCCCCACCAAGCAATAGAAACCAGTTACACCACCACAAACAATAACACCCATGGTAAGCAAAATACCACAAACCGCCAATATTGTTAATAACGCGCCGGCAGAAACAAAGCGCATAAAATAGGTGCAAATGAAACGACTAGAACAAAACATGGCCATACACATAATGTTTACCATTTGCGACATAATAGCGGCATGTGCCTCGGTCATGGCTGGAGCTGAAACAATCTTAGCCCAAGTGTCAGCATCCAAAACGTGCAGCACCGACAAACCAAACTGCATTATTCCTGATTGCATCACCGAGGGGTCGGACAACAATACATACTTACCATATTGAATGATAAATGTCCAACACATAATTTGTGTTCCTACATAAAAAAATTGTGCCAACACGCCCTCACGATAACGCTTAAGGCCCACCAAGCGTTTTAATGATGGCAGTACCTTGATGTCTTCTGCAGGTTTCGGACGTTCAGGGATACGAAGGAAACACAACAACACGAAGATGACAGCAATCACAGCAGCTATCCACAAATACGGTGCAATAAGAACA
The DNA here is from genome assembly GCA_017425765.1 of Paraprevotella sp. Lineage (GTDB taxonomy): Bacteria > Bacteroidota > Bacteroidia > Bacteroidales > Bacteroidaceae > Paraprevotella. Next base: position 2,652 of record JAFOXE010000167.1, read on the forward strand.
CTTAAGTCCGCATCCTTCACCTGATTAAAAACTTCTGTAGTCCATGATGCACGTTCGTCAGCATCCGCAGGGTTCAAGCAGCTTTGAATATAAATCATGGCCACGGCCATACCGGCAAGAGCCCCTATCGGGTTGAAACATTGGGCTAGATTCAGACGACGAGTAGCCGTCTCACGGCTACCCATTGTAAGTATATAGGGATTACAACTTGTTTCAAGAAAAGAGAGTCCACACGTAAGCACAAAGTAAGCCACAAGAAAGAAACCAAAGGTGCCTATCATCTTCGCAGGGAAAAACATCAAGGCGCCAATGGCATACAATGCTAATCCCAACAAAACTCCGGCCTTATATGAATACTTTCGGATGAAGAGTGCAGCCGGAAATGACATTACAAAGTAGCCCCCATAGAAGGCGGTCAAAACTAATGCTCCCTGAGCCACATTCATGCGGAAAATCTTGGAGAAAGCCTCCACCAACGGCGTTGTAATGTCATTGGCAAAGCCCCACAACGCAAAACAGGATGCGACAAGAGCAAACGGCAACACGTAGCTCACGCCATTATAGCGGAGCAATGAATCTTTTAAGTTTGTTTTCATCTAAAAAATATTTGTGAACACAAGTTTTTCGTAATATGCTCACAAAGATACTCTAAAATTGTCATTCGTACACTTATATTTGATGATTTTTGCATAACTTTGTGTACATGAAAAAGATAATACTCGTAACCGGTGGTGAACGATCGGGCAAAAGTAGTTATGCCGAGAAGTTAGCTTTATCCCTTTCAGATTGCCCTATCTACATGGCAACGGCCCGCATTTGGGACGAAGAATTTCGTGAGCGAGTGAAACACCACCAAGCAAACCGAGGCGCCCAGTGGAGCAACATAGAAGAGGAGAAACAACTGAGTAAGCACAACGTAGAAGGTCGTGTGGTTCTGATTGATTGTATAACTCTTTGGGCCACAAACTACTTCTTCGACCTCCGCCCTGAGCAACAAAATGAAGTGTCCTCTACAGTCAAAAGTACAGGCTACAGCGATGAGCAACAAAAAGCCGAAGAGGCCACACAACACGTGAAGAATACCCTACAAGCGTTAAAACACGAGTTCGATCGATTCACACAAGCTGATGCCACCTACATATTTGTAAGTAACGAAATTGGGTTGGGAGGCATCCCGGCCGACCCTATTCAACGCCGTTTTACCGACATGCTTGGATGGATGAACCAATACATTGCTCAACAAGCCAACGAAGTAATCCTCATGATTAGCGGAATACCCGTAAAGATAAAAGAACAATGAAAACAGAGTTTCACATAACACCCCTTGATTGCAATCTGCAACAAAC
>JAFOXE010000168.1 GCA_017425765.1 Paraprevotella sp.
GATAGGACGAATTCTACGATACTCGGGACGGAAATCATGGCCCCATTCTGAAATACAATGAGCCTCATCAACTGCATAGAATGAAATCTTGACCGAACGAAGGAAATCCACATTCTCCTCCTTTGTCAACGACTCGGGTGCCACATATAACAACTTAGTGATACCGGATTGAATATCGCTTTTCACTTGATCGATGGCTACCTTGCTCAACGAAGAGTTTATATAGTGCGCCACACCATCCTCAGCACAGACATGACGAATGGCGTCAACCTGGTTCTTCATCAATGCTATCAAAGGAGAAATTACAATGGCTGTACCTTCCATAAGTAACGAGGGCAACTGATAACACAACGATTTACCCCCTCCTGTTGGCATGAGCACAAAAGAATCTTTTCCCGCCAAAACATTACGAATGATTGCTTCTTGATCGCCCTTAAAGGTGTCGAAACCAAAGTAACGCTTTAGCTGTTCGGTCAAATTCAAATCTTTGTTCATAGCATTAATGATTCAAGATAAAATAGTGCAAGACGCACTTGTATAGCCTAACAAAGTTATAAACAAAAAGGGCAAAGATGCAAATCAAAAGACATTTATTTTTAATCTTTTTTTGCGTCTTTGCCCTTGTAAGGGATAAAAAAGAGGACTATTCAGCCTTCATTTGTGCTAAATTTGCCTTCTCCAATTGAGCTTTTGCATACGACAAGGTAACCTCAAATTCTTTAATTTCTTGAGATGGAGCCTCGTATTGAGCGTCCATCATGATGCTTTCCATAATAGAACGCAAACCACGAGCTCCGAGTTTATATTCAACCGCCTTGTCCACAATATACTCTAAAGCTTCAGAATCGAACTCCAACTTAATGCCGTCCATCTCAAAAAGTTTAATCTGTTGTTTTACGATGGAGTTCTTCGGCTCAGTCAGAATATTACGCAAGGCTGAACGATCTAATGGGTTCAAGTAAGTCAAAACCGGCAAGCGTCCGATAATCTCTGGGATTAGACCAAATGATTTTAAGTCCTGCGGGAGGATGTATTTCATTAGGTTTCCCTTATCTATCTGATGCAGATTCTGCACGGAATTGTAGCCTACCACATGGGTATTCATACGTTGGGCTATCTTCTTCTCTATACCGTCGAACGCACCGCCACATATAAACAAGATGTTTCGAGTATCTACGTGAATATAGTCTTGATCCGGATGCTTGCGCCCCCCTTTTGGTGGTACATTCACCATCGAACCTTCGAGTAATTTCAGCAAGCCTTGCTGCACACCTTCGCCACTAACATCACGTGTAATGGAAGGATTATCGCTTTTGCGTGCTATCTTGTCTATCTCGTCAATAAAAACGATTCCTCGTTGCGCAGCTTCCACATCATAATCAGCCACTTGCAACAAACGCGACAAAATGCTTTCCACATCCTCGCCCACATATCCAGCCTCTGTAAACACTGTGGCATCCACAATAGTAAAAGGAACTTTCAACAACTTGGCTATAGTACGGGCAAGTAATGTTTTTCCTGTTCCGGTGCTGCCCACCATAATGATATTAGATTTCTCTATCTCTACTCCATCATCGGTGGTCTGTTGAGCCAAACGCTTATAGTGATTGTATACCGAAACCGACAAGTATCTCTTGGCATCATCTTGACCGATCACATATTGATCGAGGTACTCCTTGATTTCCTTTGGCTTGGGCAATGTTTCTAAATCAAAACCTAACCCCTTTGACTTCGAGCCTTTCTTTGCCATTACCTCATCAACAAAGCGATTTGCTTCGCGGGCACATTCGTCGCAGATATAAGCACGAATTCCGCTTATGAGCATGTGCACATTGGCCTCGTCACGTCCACAAAAAGAACAAGTTTTCTTCATTACTTCTTACGAATTAACACGTTGTCAATCATGCCGTATTCCTTGGCTTCTTGAGCGGTCATCCAATAGTCACGATCTGAATCCGCCCAGACTTTGTCAAATTCTGTGTGCGAGTGGTCGGCAATAATTGTATACAATTCCTTCTTAAGTTTTTGGATTTCACGCGCTGTAATCTCGATATCAGACGCCTGACCCTGCGCCCCTCCCATCGGTTGGTGTATCATCACGCGACTGTGAGTCAATGCAGAACGTTTACCTTCGGCACCGGCCACCAACAATACAGCGGCCATAGAAGCGGCCATACCTGTACAGATGGTTGCCACGTCGCTACTGATAAATTGCATCGTATCGTAGATTCCCAAACCGGCATATACCGATCCACCGGGTGAGTTTATGTAGATAGAAATATCTTTCCCGGGGTCAACCGAATCTAAATATAGTAATTGTGCTTGCAATGTATTCGCGGTGTAATCATCTATTTGTGTACCCAAAAAGATGATACGATCCATCATCAAACGTGAGAACACGTCCATCTGAGTTACGTTCAATTGACGTTCCTCAAGAATATAAGGGTTAAGATATTGATTTTGGGCGCTTACCACATCGTCAAGAGTTTGACTATTCATCCCCAAATGCTTTACGGCGTATTTTCTAAAATCGTTCATATTCCACCTTATTTAATTATATTATACAAAAAACTTTCGAGCTTCTCTATACATTTCACCTGGCTATTGCACAGGAAGAGAAGTTCGAAAGTTTTCTTCTGTAACAAGTTACTCCTTATTCAGGATGCTCGTCCGAATTATTCAGCAAAGAGTTTGTTGAATTCGTCCATGCTCACCGTTTGAGTATTTAGAGTTACGACATTCTTCACTGCCTCGCTCAACTTCTCCTCAATACAACGGTTTACCAAACCATCAACTTGCTCCTTCTTCTTCAACATCTCTTGGGCATATTTCTCCAACATATCCTCAGGAATATTGGTCATACCGTACTGTGCAAACTGCATCTTTGTAGTAGCCTTTGCTGTTTCAAGAACATCTGCTTGCTCTACCTTGATTTCGTAAGCCTTAACCAATTGTTCTTTAATCAAATGCCAAGTGAGCTCTTCGATACTCTTTGCATAGTTTTCCTCTACAAAATTATCATCTTTTTCAGGATAGTTCAACTTCATCACACGCTTAAGCAATGCTTCCGAGAATTCAAGTTGACCTACTTTTTCTTTCAAATACTTGCGCACATCAAGCAAGAACTTATAGTTACTATCTGCAACAAATTGACCTTCGAGCATTTCTTTTACCTTGGCACGGAACTCTTCTACCGAAGAAACTGCATCCTTACCCATTACTTGGTCGAATAACTCTTGGTTCACCTCAGCCTCAGTAAATCGAGTAATCTCCTCAACTTGGAAACTGAAATTTGACTTCATCTCGGCCGCCTCTTCTTTCTTAATCTTAAGCAAAGAAGCAAGTTCTACGTCGTGTCCGTTGTATGCGTTGTACGGATTGATTACCAACACATCATTAACTTTGCAACCTGCAAACTTGGCCTTTTCATCGTCGTTCTTCATATAGTTTGGCAACATAACAGCGCCTTCTACCTGAATACCGCCCTCTTTAGTGTTACCATTCTCGTCAAGCTCAGCCAACAAACCCTTCACCATATCATTGTCTTGATATGAATCCACCTTGTTGTAACCACCGGCGCGTTGAGTATACATCTTCACTTGCTTATCAATCATTTCATCATCTACATTGATGTTGTAGTAATTGATTGTGTCGGCAGATGAAAGCTCTGCCTTAAATTCAGGAGCAAGTGC
>JAFOXE010000169.1 GCA_017425765.1 Paraprevotella sp.
ATATTCACCTGTAGATAATTGCACCGCACGATAATTACGAGCAAACATCTTTATAAAAGTTAGGGTGCTTTGAGCGGGATTCTTAAATTCTTCGGGTATAGAATGCTTCATAGGCTATAATATATAATAAGGTATACACCCTAATAACGGAAACCAATTTCCTTTTATTGTACACGAATCCACAAAAAAGTGCTTATGTGGCTAAACTCACATAAGCACCATCTATAAATTTCATCTTCGTTATATAACGATATATCGCTCAATAAGCCTTATCGGTTTTATCATCCTTTTCCTATGCCGTTTCCAAACACAAATGTCGTTTCGTAGCCATTCTTCGTAAGTTAAGCAGAGCATATCGCATTCTACCCAGCGCAGTATTGATGCTTACACCTGTTATCTCTGCAATTTCCTTAAAAGAAAGTTCTTGATAGTAACGCATATACACAACTTCTCTTTGATTGGCCGGCAAATGTTCCATCAGCAACTTCACATCGTCCAATGTTTGTTCCGACACAATTTGCATTTCAATGTTCGGGTCGCTCAATTTCTCGTCGTTAAACAAATCTACTTCACTATCATCATTTGAAATGAGATTAGCATTACGTTCTTGACGGAAATAGTCAATAATCAGATTATGGGCTATGCGAATCAACCACGCCACAAACTTACCACTCTCCACATAACGCCCTTGCTGAATTGTCACGATGGCTTTTACAAAGGTTTCTTGGAATATATCATCTGCCACATCGCGGTTATGTACCACGAAACAGATATAACTAAAAACTTTTGATTGATGACGACTTAAAAGAACATCAAACGCTTCATTATTGCCTTGGGCATACATTTTAACCAACTGCTCGTCGGTCAACATGTCCAACTTTTCCATTACTGTGTTTTATTTAATTGTTTCTGAGTAATGTTTTTCTATAGGCAACAATCTGTTTTTGATGTGAATATTCTATTATCGAGTGCAAATAAAAGCATAAAAAGCGGCAAACACAAATTTTTTGTTGAAAAAACTGTATTTGCCACGCAATATTTAACGTACTTGGTAGTTACTATTTATCTTTGAGCCGCGCAAGAAGTCAGCAACAGCCATACACTTTTTACCTGCCAACTGAATTTCATGCAAACGCAAAAAGCCGTCTTTCAAAGCAACTTGCAGATATGTTCTACCATCAGTATCTACTTGTCCAAGCGGAAGACTATGCTCTTTGAAAATCTTCTCTGTACGATATACTTTCATCACATCCACCTTGCCCTCGGGGGACACGAGTTCCGTCCACGCTGCTGGATATGGGGAAAGACCACGGACAAAATCATACATTGTCTTCACATTCTTCGTCTGCCAATCCATTTTACATGTTTCCTTAAAAATTTTAGGAGCAACAGGAAGTTCTTTTCCCTCGGTCATCTCAGATTGTGGTATCGGCTGAACGCAATCGGCAATTATATTATCCACGGTTTCCACCACGAGGTCACCGCCCAACATCATAAGTCGGTCATAAACATCACCTACATTATCTTCATCAGAGATGGGCACCTTAACTTGTTGAATAACCTCACCTGTATCAATATCATGATCAAGGAAAAAAGTTGTGATTCCCGTCTCCGTTTCACCATTTATAATTGCCCAGTTAATGGGAGCGGCACCACGATACTTAGGCAACAGCGCCGCGTGCAAATTAAATGTACCCTTTGAGGGCATATTCCACACTACTTCGGGCAACATTCTGAAAGCCACCACAATTTGCAAGTCTGCATTCAAATCACGCAACTCTTGCAAAAAAATCTCATCCTTCAATCGTTCAGGTTGCAACACCTTCAAACCATGCTCCATAGCAAACTGCTTCACAGGACTTGGCTGTAAGGTTTCATGATGTCGACCGATGGCTTTATCAGGCATAGTCACCACGCCTACCACATTATATCCACCGTCGACTAAACGGCGTAGGCTCTCGACTGCAAATTCGGGAGTTCCCATATATACGATACGCAAATCTTCTTTCTTCATATTTCTTCTTTTAGTCCTATTCGTCGGAATAATCCGCCAACATCTGACGATAAACGGAGAACACCTTCGATCTACGGATAAATCCCACAAAAATGCCGGCGCTGTCTACCACAGGAAGTGTCCATGCCTTTGTCTTGTCGAATACAGCTACCACCACATCCATTGAGTCGTTAATGGAAAGACGTGCCTTGGGCGGAATCATCAGTTCTCCCACACGGAATCTACGATAGAGCTCTTGACGGAACATCACATGACGAACATCGTCCAAAAACAACACGCCCATAAGTTCATGTTGCCTGTTCACCACGGGAAAAACATCACGTTCTGAATCGGCAATCTGCTTCACTAAATCACCCAAATACATATCGGGATAGAGTAATTCCTCGTACTTCTCCACCACACTATCCATGCTCATCAACGTCAAGATAGAGCGGTCTTTATTATGCGTAACAAGTTGTCCCTTTCGAGCCAAACGCATGGAATAAATACTATGAGGCTCAAAGATTATAATGGTAAGATAGGCACAAACCGACACAATCATCAAAGGCATAAACAAACCATATCCACCGGTAAGTTCTGCAATAAGGAATACTCCGGTTAAGGGAGCGTGCATCACACCGCTCATCAATCCGCACATTCCCAACATGGCAAAGTTCTTCTCCATCACATTAATCCCAAACACCGAATTGATGTTCCATAATCTTGAAAAGACAAAGCCCGTCACGCAACCTAAAAACAAACTAGGTGCAAAGATACCGCCACATCCGCCTCCTCCATTTGTGGCCGTCGAAGCAAAAACTTTGAACACCAACAAAAGAGCCAGATAACACAACAACAAATTGCCATGGCCATAGAACAATGAACGCTCCAAGGCTATCTCCCAAGTCTCGGATGTTCCATTAAGCAATAAGTGAATCAAATCATATCCTTCCCCATACAATGAAGGAAAAAGATAGATAAGTACACTAAGCATAAAACCACCCAACAATAATTTTTTATAAGGATTAGAGAAACGACGGAAAAGATCCTCTAATGTATTCATGGTACGGGTAAAGTAGAGCGACATCAAACCGCAAAACACGCCTAAAAATATGTACGCCGGGATACGTTCCACCAAGAAAGCATCCTCCAAATGGAATTCAAATACAGTTCCCGTTCCGGTTACAGCAAAAGTCACACCGGCCGCCGTTACACACGAAACCAACAACGGCAACAACGAAGCCATCGTTAGGTTAATCATCAAAACCTCGAGCGTAAACACCAAACCTGCAATCGGAGCTTTGAAGATTCCCGACACCGCTCCGGCAGCACCACATCCCACCAACAGCATCAGTGTTTTGCTGTTCATCTTGAACACACGTCCCAAGTTTGAACCAATGGCAGAGCCGGTCAAAACAATAGGAGCCTCAGCTCCTACCGAACCTCCGAAACCAATAGTAATGGCACTGGCAATCACACTCGACCACGTGTTATGGCTCTTGATATAGCTTTGTTTACGAGCAATGGCGAATAGAATCTTTGTAACTCCGTGCCCTATATCGTCCTTCACTATATTACGAACAAATAGGCCCGTCAAAAAGATTCCCACCACGGGATAGACCAAATAAAGCCAGTTTGCCTCACTCACAGCGAACCCACGAGTCAGCAAATGTTCTATTTGTTCAATCAACCACTTCAGCAACAAACCGGCACAAGCCGTCAGTATACCCACCACAAAACTCAGCAATAAAATAAAGTTGCGTTCACCAAACTTTTTTCTACGCCAGATTAGCAGTTTATCAAATCGGGATAATATCGTTGCTCCTGTTGTCTCCATATTATTTACGTATGATTTCCACCTCGCCGTTTGGGCCCAACTTCACAATGCTACTGGGCGTAGACTTCGCCTTCTCGGCTCTACGATTATGCACCACATAGTCCACCGCTTTCTTGATTTCCTCTGTAATCTCTGAGAAATTGGCGGGTGCAGGCTCACCGCTTACGTTAGCCGAGGTACTTACCACCGGCTTTTGAAAACGAAAGCACAATTGGCGGCTAAACTCCTCTTGAGTTACGCGCAATCCCACACTTCCGTCTTCGGCTAAAAGTTCGGGTGCCAAATTTTGCGCACCGCTTAGAATTACGGTTAACGGATTCACTGCGCAGTCTATCAAGTCCCATGCCACAGAAGGTACATTACGCACATAGCGTTGTATACGGTCTGCGTTGTCCACTAGGCAGATAAGAGCCTTCCCGTCTACACGTTTTTTTATGTCAAATACGCGTTGAACTGCCGTCGAATTCGTTGCATCACATCCTATGCCCCAAATGGTATCGGTGGGATACAAAATCACACCACCTTTACGCATCACCTCAACAGCTTGCTTAATATCTTCTTCGTAGGTCATCGTCTAATAATTAAAATTCGCTAGTAAAGTGGAATTTAATATGTTCAAAATCGTTTTGTGC
>JAFOXE010000170.1 GCA_017425765.1 Paraprevotella sp.
GCATCATTGAAACCGTATGGACGTAATACATATTTGTTTTCTTGATAAGGCACAACGTCTACGCAGTCGCCATCCTTTAATTCTATTTGCCAAGAGTTTTGTGGAATGCCCGTGATGATATTTTTTGACGATAATTTCCAACCTCCACTTACATAACTATTCTCTATCCAGGTTTGCGCATTGGCAGATGTTAAAGGAACTTTTGTAATTGCGTTTTGCACGAACATGGCGGGATGTGGTTTTACGTCTAGGTGCATAATAGCCCGTTGATCGTTTACCAAATTCTGTATAGCTACAGTAGACGAAATCATCTCACGACTTGTTCCATAATGATAAAATTCTCCGTCTTGCAATGGTAGTATGGCCACCTTAAGCTGTTGGAGTTCTTCGTCTTGTAAGGTGGGATGAGCACCTAGTGAACAACCAAAATCAGAGTATAAGTCGTAGTAGCCGATACTTCCGTCTGCCTTACGTGAACGTTTCATGAGTAGTTCTACAGCACGATCACTTAGTAACCAGATTCCAATGTCCATTAGGAATAGGTGTGTTTGCATCAAGCCGGCTAAGGTTTCCACCGATGGCTTTTGTAACATATAATCCAAGACCTCGGGTGTTTCGCGTGAAGATACAAACACACCGTGGTTCTTGGCTAAATTGGGATCAACCCACAAACCGTAACAAACCACATCTGCATCCGGAATATCTTGTAATTTGCCGGCTCGTATATACACATCACCACTTGCAATCAATGTGTGGAGCGTGCTGGGGGCTTTCTTCATTATACGTTCGTACAATGGAATTTGCAACGACAGTAAGTCCTGACTTAGGCGTTGTCCGCGTTCCCATCTAAATACAGGTATGGGGGTAAGTACTTTTCCACCCGGTGCATAACTAGGCAAACGTCTGCTTTGACCTCCGGCATGAAGAAGTATGCGCTTGTCTTTAGCTATCCAAGATGCAAATTCCTCATTTTTGCCCCACTCATCTTGGCATGCTTCGAGCAGCCATGTTGTGCCTCCACCTGAACCTAACTTGGCACCGACAGGGTCGGAAGTGCAGAAAAATTCACTACGACTAACACCTTTAATATCGTGAAAACACTCCACAAGGTTGGGAGGAAGTGATAATAATTTCTTCATATCTATACCTTATATTATATAAAGAGATTCTTGTCGGTTGTAGACTTTAGTCTGTTATCGACAAGAATCTCTATAAATTTATCCGTGATGTTGATGGTTTATGCAGATGCCCTTTAAGTACCATTCATAAAGTCTGCGTACACCTTCATCTATTTCAATCTTATGTTGCCATCCTAGCGCATGTAGCTTGGAAACATCGGTTAGTTTACGTAGTGTGCCGTCAGGTTTGGAAGAATCCCATGTTAGTTTTCCGCGGAAGCCTACAGTTTGCACCACTAGCTCCGCCACCTCTTTAATGGAGATTTCTTTTCCTGTACCTACGTTGATGTGACAATTTCGAATTTCCTTGTCGTTTTCGTTGTAGGTATCCTTAAAGTCTACATTCAGCAACACATACACACTTGCGTCAGCCATTTCCTCACTCCACAAGAATTCACGCATGGGCTTTCCGGTACCCCATAATCGTACCTCTTCAGGAGTGATACCGTATTTTGCAAGTACGGTGAGGATCTCATCGTTGGAATTCGTTCCGTTTACGCCTTCTACCGGACGTAAATCCATATCTTTGCGTACACTGTTCCAATCTCCCTCGTTCAAACATTTAGCCAAATATACTTTACGCATCATCGCAGGAAGTACGTGACTATTCTCTAAGTGGAAATTGTCATTTGGTCCATAAAGGTTTGTGGGCATAACTGCAATATAGTTGGTGCTGTATTGTAGATTAAAGCTCTCGCACATTTTAAGTCCGGCAATTTTTGCAATCGCGTACGGCTCATTGGTGTATTCCAACGGAGATGTTAGCAATTCGTCCTCTTTCATTGGCTGTGTGGCCTCGCGAGGATAGATGCAAGTACTACCTAAGAATAAAAGTTTCTTTACGTTATGACGAAAACTTTCGCCTATCACATTCTGTTGAATTTGTAGATTGCGGTAGATGAAGTCGGCACGATAACGGCTGTTTGCCATGATACCGCCTACGTGAGCTGCTGCCAATACCACATATTCTGGTTGTTCTTCATCGAAGAATTTGCGCACCGCTACAGGATCAAGCAAGTCGAGTTCGCTGTGTGTGCGACCCACCAAGTTGGTGTAACCTCGTGATGTGAGGTTATCCCATATTGCCGAACCCACTAAACCACGATGTCCGGCAACATATATTTTTGCATCAAGTGCTATCATTTCTATTGATCGGCTTGTGCCTTTAGATATAACTTCTTCACGAACTTCATATCGTGATCTACCATGATTTTAACCAATTGCTCGAAGGTTGTTTTGCGTGGATTCCATCCCAATTTTGTCTTCGCCTTAGTGGGGTCGCCCAACAATTGATCTACTTCACATGGACGGAAGTATTTAGGATCAACTTCAACAAGAATCTTTCCTGTGGCCTTGTCAATACCTTTCTCGTTTACTCCGGTGCCTTGCCATTCTAGCTCAACACCGCAAGCACGGAATGCAAGTTCGGTAAATTCGCGTACGGTGTGGTATTCACCGGTTGCTACTACGAAATCGTCCGGTTCATCTTGTTGCAACATCAACCACATACATTCTACGTAATCTTTTGCATAACCCCAATCGCGTAAAGCGTCCATGTTACCTAAGTATAGTTTGTCTTGATAACCTTGTACGATGCGGGTTGCTGCTAATGTAATCTTACGAGTTACGAAATTTTCGCCTCGGCGTTCGCTTTCATGGTTGAATAAAATACCGTTACAGCAGAACATACCATAGCTTTCACGATAGTTTTTCATAATCCAAAATCCGTACTGCTTAGCAACACCATATGGTGAACGTGGATAGAATGGTGTAGTCTCCTTTTGAGGAACTTCTTGTACTTTACCATACAATTCAGATGTTGATGCTTGGTAAATGCGACAAGTTTTTTCCATACCTAAGATGCGTACGGCTTCCAATAGACGAAGCACACCCACTGCATCTGTTTCGGCCGTAAATTCAGGAACATCAAAGCTGACCTTTACGTGACTCTGAGCTGCTAAGTTGTATATTTCGCATGGTTTACATTCGCGAATGATTCGAACGAGAGAACTAGTATCGGTCACGTCACCCCAATGTAAATTGATTAAACGTGATTTTTTTACGTCGCGTACCCACTCGTCTAGGTACAAATGTTCAATACGAGCTGTGTTAAATGATGAAGAGCGACGTAGAATTCCATGCACTTCGTAACCCTTCTCCAATAAAAATTCTGCCAAATATGAGCCATCTTGACCGGTAATACCGGTAATTAAGGCAACCTTCTTTTCCATATTTATATTATAATGTAATGTTTATTCACTAAATTGTTTGATTCGTTGTTCTTCTGAAAGTTTGCAGATTAGCAACACGTCATCTTTTTCTGCTACAATGTAGCCATCAAGTCCTTGCACCACCACCTTTTTTTCTTGAGTCGTGTGAATCATGCAGTTTGTTGATTCATACACTTTGATGTTTTGACCGATGCAAGCATTTCCGTAGATGTCTTGTGGAGTGTGTTCGTGAAGAGATCCCCATGTTCCTAAATCGCTCCAACCGAAATTGGCCGGAAATACAAAAATTTCATCCACCTTCTCCATGATAGCATAGTCTACTGATATACTTTCGCATTGTGGGAAACGTTCATTAATCATTTCCTGCTCCTTGTCAGTGCCATAATAGGGCAACAAATCCTCAAATATGTCGGAAATGGCCGGTTGATATACTCGGAAAGCATTTACAATTGTGTTAACACTCCATATAAAGATACCGGCATTCCAAAAATAATTATTCTTGCTGATGTACTTTTGTGCTGTAGCAAGGTCGGGCTTTTCGCGGAACGAGTCTACACGATAGATTTCACGATTACGTGTAGAGGCAACCGAGAGGTCGGCCTGAATATATCCGTATCCTGTTTCCGGACGGTTGGGTTTCATGCCAAGTGTTACGATGCCGTCGGTTTCTTTTGTAAATTTCATGCTTGAAGAAATTACGCGCTGAAATTCTTTCACGTTCATTACCACATGATCACTTGGCGTAACTACAATGTTTGCTTTAGGGTTCACCGATTTAATGCGCCAACTCACGTAAGCGATACATGGAGCTGTATTTCTGCGGCATGGTTCTTTTAATATGTTTTGCTCGGGAATTTCGGGTAATTGTTCTTTTACGATTTGGGCATACGAATCTGAGGTCACAACCCAAACGTTTTCTGGTGGACAAATTCCTTCGAAACGATCTACGGTTAGTTGCAACAGAGTTCTTCCACAACCCAAAACGTCGATGAACTGTTTGGGACATTCAGGTGTGCTCATCGGCCAAAAACGGCTACCGATTCCGCCGGCCATAATCACCACATGGTTATTTTTATTGCTCATGGTAGTTCTTACTTTTAATACATTATAACAAAAGTAATAATATTTATTGATATTGCAATATGTAAATACCGATTTATTTTACAATGTGGTCGAAAACGTATTTTATGAAGCTTGTTTCTTCTTCTTCTTCTGGTTTATGTCTACATACGTACGTCATGAAGTGCAAAGATGCACTAGTAGAGGCGCTTAAAAAGACACGTACGTGTAATGCCCCTCTACACGTACGTGTTCGTTCGTCAAGGCGTACGCCAAGATTCATCGACACCATGGTGTATTTTGAGGCGTGATGTTTGGGTAAATAAAAGAAAAGAATTACATTTGTGTGGCTTTGTGAGTTAATGTAAATATGAACCAGACCAAACCGCATAATACAGTACTACAATTAACCTGCCCTTCCATTGCGCATGTTCGCATTGGGCTTGTGGGGCTGGGTAATCGTGGTATGGCTACATTGAAACGTTACATGGTGCAACAAGGTGCCGATATAACAGCATTGTGTGATTTGCGTCAGAGCAACATAGACGTAGCACAAGAGTATATGTTGCAATGTGGCAAGCAAAAAGCTTTGGAATATACCGGAGATGATGGATGGCAGAATATGTGCAATTCCATGGATTTGGATTTAATTTATATTTGTACTGATTGGCTTACTCATACTCCTATGGCAGTGTATGCCATGCAACATGGTAAACATGTGGCTCTTGAGGTTCCCGCTGCTATGACCGTAGATGAATGCTGGCAATTGGTGAATGTGGCAGAGGAAACACGACGCCATTGTATTATGCTGGAAAATTGTTGCTACGACATCTTTGCACTAGCTACTCTTAATATGGAACGTCAAGGATTGTTTGGTGATTTGACACATTGTGAAGGTGCTTATATCCATGATTTACGTGAACGATATAATGCAGCTGATAATGAGGGAGGTTATCATAAGGGATGGATGCAAAAATATTGCGGTCAGCATGCAGGAAATCCATACCCGACCCATGGTTTAGTGCCTATCTGTCAATTATTAAATATTCATCGTGGTGATCGTTTGAATTATCTCGTATCGCTTTCTACTATCCATGAAGATGGTACCACTCCTAACGACCACTTAAATAATACTTTATTACGAACCGTTAAGGGCAAAACAATTTTACTTCAATACGATGTAACCACCCCGCGTCCGTATAGTCGTATGCAAACGGTATGTGGAGTGAAGGGATTTGCACAAAAATATCCTCGTAGATGCTTTATGTTCGACGGAGAGGAGCCTATTAAGGGCGACAATACAGAAGAAATTCTTGAACGTTACAAACATCGTATTACGGCAACCTTTGGTGAGGAAGGTTTGCAGCTAAATGTTCCCAATATAATGAACTACATGATGGATCGTCGTTTAATATATTGTTTACAAAACGGCCTTCCTTTGGATATGGATGTGTATGATGCTGCTGAGTGGTCGTGCATTACACAACTTAGTGAGCAGTCTGCAAAAAACGGCAGTGTGCCGGTTTCGATTCCGGACTTTACACGTGGTCATTGGCAGGATATCGACGGATTCGATTTTGCATAATTGCACAATCGTTAATTTAATGTGCGATATTGTTGAATTACAGCAGTATTCCCCTATTCTACTTCATGAAAATCTTATAAAATTTCCCACAAAAATAGTGATGTTGTATAAGATTTTGTAACTTTGCATTCGTGATGTTAGAACAAAACTGATAACAATTTAAAACAAAAATAGAATGAAAGCATTCGTTTTTCCGGGACAAGGTGCCCAGTTTACAGGAATGGGAAAGGATTTGTACGATTCCAATTCTACAGCAAAAGAACTTTTTGAAAAAGCTAACGATATATTAGGTTTCCGCATTACTGATATAATGTTCAACGGAACAGATGACGAGCTAAAGGTAACAAAAGTAACACAACCTGCAATATTCCTTCACTCGGTGATTTCTGCGGTATGTATAGGTGAGTCTTTCCAACCAGCCATGGTGGCCGGTCATTCGTTAGGCGAGTTTTCTGCACTTGTTGCAGCAGGTGTCCTTTCCTTTGAAGATGGTTTGAAGTTGGTCTATGCCCGCGCTATGGCTATGCAAAAAGCTTGTGAGGCTGCTCCTTCAACGATGGCTGCTATTGTTGGTCTTGACGATGAGAAGATAGAAGAAATCTGTGCCTCTGTAAGCACTGCCGACAATGTAGTGGTTCCTGCCAACTACAATTGTCCCGGACAGCTTGTAATCAGCGGTAATATTGATGCCATCAATACAGCATGTGACAAACTAAAGGAAGCCGGCGCCAAGCGTGCATTGGTATTAAAAGTGGGTGGCGCATTCCACTCTCCTTTGATGCAGCCCGCAAAAGATGAGTTGCAAGCAGCTATCGAAGCTACAGAATTCCATGTGCCTACCTGCCCCATCTATCAAAATGTAGATGCTAAGGCGCACACTTGTCCAGAAGAGATTAAAGCGAATCTTATCGCTCAGCTTACCGCCTCTGTACGTTGGACACAGGAGGTTGAGAATATGATAGCCGATGGTGCAACTGATTTCACAGAGTGTGGTCCTGGCAAGGCACTTCAAGGTATGATTGCCAAGATTGCAAAGGGCAATGAAAATATTTCTGTTCATGGCATTGAAGCCTAAATTACACTAAAATACAATACACAACAAGGATGTCTCCACGCAAGTAGAGGCATCCTTGCTTATATCATTTTAATATGGATAATAAACTCGTCATCTATCAAGTGTTTACTCGCCTATTTGGTAGTAATAAAACGTCTCCAATTCCTCATGGAACACGAGCTCAAAATGGTTGTGGTCATATGGCCGACTTTACCCAAAAGGCTCTTGAAGAAATAAAAAAATTAGGTACAACACATATCTGGTACACCGGTGTGATTGAACATGCCACACAAACGGATTACTCTCCTTTTGGCATCAAGTCCGACCATAAAGCTGTTGTGAAAGGTGCGGCAGGTTCGCCATATGCCATTAAAGATTATTACGATATAGACCCCGACTTGGCAACATCTGTACCGGCTCGTATGAAGGAGTTCTCAAATCTTGTTAAGCGTACTCATCAAGCCGGATTGAAGGTGATTATAGACTTTGTTCCTAATCATGTGGCACGTCAATACGCATCCGATGCTAAACCGGAGGGTGTAAAAGATCTTGGTGAAGATGACAATAAAGATCTTGCGTTTAGTCCACAAAATAATTTCTACTATATCCCAGGGGAATCACTCCACGCTCAATTTGATTTGCAACAGGGCGAGCCAATGCCTTATAATGAATATCCTGCAAAGGCCACAGGTAATGATAATTTCAGCGCATGGCCCGGTGTAAATGATTGGTATGAGACGGTGAAGTTGAATTACGGGGTGGACTATTGTGGTGGCGGTGCACGTCATTTTGGTCCCGAAATTCCAAGTACATGGAAAAAGATGCGCGACATCTTGCTTTTCTGGGCTGGTAAGGATATTGATGGATTTAGATGTGACATGGCTGAGATGGTACCGGCAGAGTTTTGGGGATGGGTTATTCCTCAAATTAAGCAGTCATATCCGCACATTATCTTTATTGCCGAGGTGTATAATCCTGCAGAATATCGTAATTACATATTTAATGGTAAATTTGATTACCTCTACGATAAAGTTGGTTTATATGATACCCTGCGTGCTGTAACATGTGGATATGCTTTGGCTTCTGACATCACAAGATGTTGGCAGAGTGTAGA
>JAFOXE010000171.1 GCA_017425765.1 Paraprevotella sp.
AAGGCGTTTGATAATATAACTGTCAAGGCAGTTTTAATGCCTATTCATCCTGAAAAACTAACGATTGGTTCGTGGGAGATTAAGGCAGATGCAGAACACACCCAATTAACGCTTACAGAAGTGCTTAGCGGTTCAGGTGTCTTAGACATTCCCGCTGAGTATGAATATGATGGTAAGACATATACTATAGCTGCTCTTGCACCGGGTTTTCTAAAGGGCAATAAGAACGTGACTTCACTTTTATTGCCCGCAACCATTGTGGATATGGGCGAAGAAGTCATGAACAAAAAGAACGAGATGTCGTGGGTAGGTGATGGCTCAAACAACCGTACATTTGACCTAGACGAATCGATTCCCGGTGCGGACGAGTGGCGATTTATAGCTCACGTTACTACTGATGGAACAAATTATAATGAATGGGGCTCTGGTCTTATTGCCACCGGAACTAATGCCTTGGCCACATATTATAATAATGGTTTTCAGTTTTATCTGTCGAAGAACGGAAACATGGTAATGAAATGTGCCTCTGTGCCCACGTATGAAGGTGTTGCCTTTACAAACAAGTTAGGCAGTTCGTTTACAATTGATATGCGTCATTTTGTTGGAGGCAAAGTGGTAACCACGTTGACCGGTGCAGATGGAAAAAGCGAAACGATTACACTAGAAACCGGAACCAAGTTGGCCGATATTACTAAAATCTGTTCGTCTATACCTAAGGGGGTGAACATCACCAAGATGTATTTTGAGCATGGCGAGATAGATGAAACGATGTATTCATGGGGCAACAAATCGGCAAGTGAGCAAAAAACAATAGCTCTTACAAACGCTCTTTCCAACATGGAGGGATGGACATTACTTGCCGAGGTGACTCACAAAGGAATGCCATTTAATGAGTGGGGATCCTCGATCCTTTCGACCGGTAATGATGCTTTTGCTGAAAACTTTGCAAAGGGATTTCAATACTACCTGAAGTCGGATGGTAGATTGGTGTTTAAGTTTGATGGCAAGACAGAGGACTTCTATACGCTTCCGGTAGAAGGTAATTTTAAAATTTGGGGTACGTTTGACGGAGTAAGTCGTTACGACTTTACATTGATTACTGCAGATGGCCGTTGGGAAACCAAGACATTCCATTCGCTTTTGAACCCCGTATCCACATTGTCGTATGGTGTGGCATCGGGTACTATGATAAACATGAAGGTGAATCGTGGTGAAGGAGCACTTTTCCCAGGATGTACAAAACTGACTCAGATTGCGGTGGACGAAAAGAATCCGCTTTACGCATCAATCAACAGTGCTCTATATGACAAAGGTGGTTATACCTTGTTGCGTGTGCCCGAGGGATTACAGAAAACCACCTACACATTGGCACCCAACACCTTCCGTATCGGTAGAGAGGCTTTGCATGGTGCTCAAACCGTGGAGCGTGTGTCGACAAAGGGAGTTGCAAACTTGAGCCACGTGGCGCCGTTGACACTTCCATATGGTAAGAACTATTTGCAGGTTGAGGCCGAGCAATGTGCTCAATATGCCGATAATTGGACGTCACCTTTATTGGTGTCGGTTGCTGCAGGAACTGAGCAGAATACCGACGTTTTGGAGTATGCAGATGCCGTAGAGATTTGTGCAAACTCTTCGGCAAGCGGTTCTTTGTCGGTCGATATGCCCAATGTACATCGTCTGCTTCAATATACTTTTGCTGCAGATAAAGCCGTTGTGCTCTACTTCCCCACAGCGGTAAAGCGTTTGACTATTTTAGAAGATACCAAGAAAACGGTACTCACTCCTGCCGAAGGCTTTACCTTCTATATGTATAATAATGGTGTTTTTGTGGAGCAAAACGCAGCCACATGGAACAGCATCCCGGCCGGTGTGTATGTACTGATGCCTAAGAATGGAGTGACCGCCAACCGGCAAGTGTGCTTTGATATGGGAGCCGTGACAACAACTGTTGCAGCAACCGGAGTAGGTGGTAATGGAACTTTAAGTGCTCAGAAGAATGTGCAAAACGTTTATGGTTTTGTTGCCGAGAAGTCGTTGTTCCAACCTGTATCTGAGGTTGCACCTTTTGCTGCTTATCGAGTGTCTGACGGTGGAGAAGTTGCTCTTCCATTCCTACAAGGCTACGAGATTTTGACCTTAAACGACACAGAAACCACGTTTACGATGCCCTCAAATCCGTTTGCCGCATTGACCATGAATCGAACCTTTAGAGCGGGCGATCGTTGGAATACATTGTGCTTGCCTTTTGCCATCACGCCCTCACAAGTTGGCAAATATTTTAGCAAGGTGGTGGAACTAGCCGATGTAAGTACTTCTGACGAAACTGGCACTACACTGAACTTCACCGAGGCATCCGGCATAGAGGCCGGCAAGGCCTATTTAGTAATGGTTGACGAAGACCGTGCCACTACGAACTTCGGCAATGTGTATTTGGAATCCGAAGTGCCTACCGAGCAGGCTGTGGATAAGGTTACATTTGTAGGTAATTACGAAAAGATGACTTTGTCAAATAATGAATATTTCATTAGCAACAATACGTTCTACTATGCTACGTCCGAAGCTCCGGCTACGTTAAAAGGTTATCGTGCCTATCTGTTAATGTCCGATGGCGAGTCGCTCGTAAAACAAATGAACATAGGTATAAATGGTGCCATTACTTCTATCAACAAAATTGATACAGACATCGAGGATGTAAGGGTATCAGTGTACAGTCTGAGTGGTGTGATGCTACGTTACAATGTGTTACGTTCAGAGGCTTTGAAAGGATTACCCAAGGGTATGTATCTTGTGAATGGAGAAAAAGTGGTATATTAAACGATGATGATTATGAAGAACAAACGAAAATATGAAATACCACAAATGGAGGTGGTTATGATGCAAACGGATGAGTTAATGTTGGTAACCTCATCGGGTAGTGTATCCGGATCGACGGGAGGAAACGGTCCGTCTATAGGTAGTGGAGGAGCCAATACTAATCCCGGTATTGAAGCCGACGTGAAACATCAAGGCGTGCTTGAGCGTGATTTTTGGTGATTCTGTACATAGAGTCAAAAACAGACGCAGGTGTCGTATGGTACGACACCTGCGTCTTGTTTTATTCACCTGAGCATGTGTAAGGTGCTTACATGCTCGTCTGTTTTAGGTGTGCTGAGCATCAGGAAGTTTGGCTTTGAGGAATTGGCCGGTGTGGCTTTCGGCGCATTGTGCCACCTCTGTCGGTGTTCCGCATGCCACAAGGTTTCCGCCACGATCGCCTCCTTCCGGCCCCAAGTCAATCACATGATCGGCACATTTGATTACGTCCATGTTGTGCTCGATGATGATGAGCGAATGCCCTCGTGCCACCAAGGCGTCGAAAGCTGCCAGCAAGCGACGTATGTCGTGGAAGTGCAAACCTGTGGTGGGCTCGTCAAAAATAAACATTGTGGGGTCACTCTTCTCCATGCCCAGATAGTAGGCAAGTTTTACACGTTGATTCTCTCCGCCGGAAAGCGTACTGCTGGATTGACCTAATTTAATGTATCCCAAACCAACATCTTGCAACACAATCAACTTCTTGGCTATCTTTTCTTGCCCATTTCCTGAGAAGAATTCGATGGCTTGATTTACGGTCATGTTCAGTACGTCGTGTATGTTCTGACCGTGGAATTTTACTTCCAACAAGTCGCTCTTGAAACGTTTCCCATGGCACGATTCACATTCCAAAACAAGGTCGGCCATGAATTGCATCTCCACCGTAACTGTTCCTTCTCCTTTACATTCTTCGCAACGACCACCTTCGGTGTTGAATGAGAAGTGCCCTGCTGTGAACCCCATTTGTTGGGCTAAAGGTTGTGCTGCGAATAGTTTTCGTATGTCGTCATACGCTTTTATATACGTAACAGGATTGCTTCGCGACGATTTCCCTATGGGATTTTGGTCGATGAACTCTATTGCCTTGATAGCAGACACATCGCCTTTCAGTTCGCGGAACTCACCCGGACGTTCGGTTACCTCGTCTAAATGTCGTTTCATAGCGCGGTAGAATATATCGCGCACTAATGTGGATTTTCCCGAACCGCTGACGCCTGTTACTACCGTCATTACATTCAAAGGGAACTTAACGTCGATGCCACGCAAATTGTTGGCACGTGCTCCTCGCACCTCTATGTAGTTGTTCCACGGACGATAAGAGGTGGGAACGGCAATTTGTTCGGCACCGGTCAGGTACTTTACGGTATAACTTGGACTGTCTGCAGCATCGTTGGCCAATACTTTATCCAAGTCGCCTTGGAATACTACTTCGCCACCCAATCGACCGGCTTGCGGACCGATGTCGATCACATAATCTGCCATACGTATTATATCTTCGTCGTGCTCCACCACGATTACGGTGTTGCCAAGAGCTTGCAGTTGGCGCAGTACACGGATAAGACGATCGGTGTCGCGACTGTGTAGACCGATGCTGGGTTCGTCCAAGATGTATAGTGAACCAACAAGGCTGCTACCCAAGGAGGTGACCAAATTGATGCGTTGACTTTCGCCTCCCGACAGCGAATTACTCAGACGGTTCAATGTCAAATAGCTTAATCCTACATCCAATAAGAGCTGCAGACGTGTGGTTATTTCGGTAAGTATGCGTTTGGAAATCTGCTGCTCGTGTTCGCTTAATTCCAGATGGTCAAAGAAGTTCTTCAACTCATACATAGGCAACTCAACGAGGTCGGAAATGGAACGCCCGTTGATTTTGACATAGCTTGCTTCAGGGCGTAAACGAGTTCCATGACACTGCGGACATATTGTTTTGCCACGATAGCGAGCCAGCATCACGCGGTATTGTATCTTATACTGATTCTCTTCCAACATCTTGAAAAACGAGTCGATGCACACCTCCTCACGAGGGTCTGATGCATCGGGTCGTCCATGCCACAAATAATCCTTTTGCTTTTGTGTGAGCTGATAGTACGGCTCGAAAATGGGGAAGTTATCTCGTGTGGCCCGTCGGCAGAACTCGTTCTTCCACTCACTCATTTTCTCGCCTCGCCAGCATACTACCGCGCCGTCGTACACGCTAAGTTCTGAATTTGGAATAACGAGTTGTTCGTCAATGCCCATGATGCGGCCGAATCCTTCGCAACGAGGACACGCTCCGGCCGGTGAATTGAAGGCGAACAAACTATCTGTGGGTTCCTCAAAGGTGATGCCGTCGGCCTCGAAACGAGTAGAGAAAGAATGCAATATCTCGGAAGGGAAGAAACGCAACGAACATTCTCCATTACCCTCGAAAAATGCAGTTTCGGCCGAGTCGACAAGGCGTGAAATACTGTCTTTATTGTCGTCGCAAGACATACGGTCGATGAGTAGGAATAACGCCTTGGCTTCGGTGGCGGTAACGTCACCTCGCTCCAATTGTTGCAAGAAGTCCTCAATTCGAACCGTTTGTCCGTCTACTTCCAGACGACTGAATCCTTGTTTGAATAAGGTGTCCAAATGCTGCACCAAATTTCGTCCTTCCGGCAGTTTAATCGGCGTGAGCACACTGAAACGCGTACCTTTTGAGTACGACAACATGCACTGCACCACATCTTCTGTTGAATGTTTCTTTACCTCTTGCCCGCTTACCGGCGAGAAAGTACGCCCTATTCGTGCATACAGAAGGCGCAGGTATTCGTAGATTTCGGTGCTCGTGCCTACGGTAGAACGTGGGTTTCTGCTCGTAACCTTTTGTTCAATGGCAATGGCAGGAGGTATGCCTTTGATATAGTCACACTCCGGCTTGCTCATACGCCCTAGAAACTGGCGGGCATACGACGAGAGGCTCTCTACATAACGACGTTGACCTTCGGCATATAATGTGTCGAATGCCAAAGAAGATTTGCCCGATCCGGACAAGCCTGTAATGACTACAAGGCGGCCTCGGGGAATCTCCAAGTCGATGTTTTTCAGATTATTTACACGGGCTCCCTTAATCAGTATTGAATCATTCATAGGGTTGGATGAAGAAGATTTTGCTACAAAGTTAAGAAAAAGGTGAAAGGAGTAGGTCGGTTGTTACTAAAAAAACGAATATATTATGTCTTTTTATACGCGCAAAGTTGTATTTTTGTAATCTAATTAAATAAAAATGAGATGAAGAAAATACACCTACTCTTTTGTACTCTTTTTATAATCGGTGTGCTTGATTTATCGGCACAACATGCTCCAAAACGTGAGTTTCGTGGAGCATGGATACAGTGTGTAAACGGGCAATTCAGTGGTATGGGTACCATTAAGATGAAGGCCACACTTACGCATCAGTTGGATGAGTTGAAGAAGGCCGGAATCAATGCAATCCTATTTCAAGTGCGTCCTGAGGCCGACGCTTTGTATGCAAGTAAACTTGAGCCTTGGAGTAGATTTTTGACCGACAAACAAGGTAAAGCACCTACGCCTTATTGGGACCCTTTGCAGTGGATGGTAGAACAATGCCATCAACGAGGTATGGAATTGCATGCATGGATTAACCCTTATCGTGCAAAAACCAAGGGAACAAAGGAGTTGGCAGCAAACCATCCTTATCGTCGTCATCCGGAACGATTTTTTACATATGATGGTTTGTTACTCTTCGATCCAGGTATACCAGAAAATAGATCTTATATTTGCAGCGTGGTGACCGACATCCTTCGTCGCTACGATGTGGATGGTGTGCACATGGACGACTATTTCTATCCTTATCCATCGCCCGGTCATAAGATACCGGATGATGCCACCTATCGTACGTACGGCAACGGGATGAATAGAGAAGATTGGCGTCGTGAGAATGTGAACCTATTCATTAAGCAAATGCGCGATAGTATACGTGCTGTGAAGCCGTGGGTGAAATACGGAGTGTCCCCCTTTGGTATATACCGCAACAAGAAGAGCGATCCGGTGGTGGGTAGTGCAACCCGAGGTTTGCAAAACTATGATGATTTATATGCCGATGTGCTCAAGTGGGTAAAAGAAGGATGGGTAGATTACAACATACCGCAAGTATATTGGGAGATAGGACATCCATCGGCCGATTATGACGTGTTGGTGCGTTGGTGGAGCGAACATGCAGGTGAACGTCCTTTGTTTATTGGACAGGATGTGGATAGAACCGTAGGTAAGGCCGATCCACAGAACCCTAACACACACCAAATGGCACGCAAGATGCATTTGCAACGCACGTTGCCCGGGATACACGGTAGTTGCCAATGGTATGCCAAGGCTGTTGTGGACAACAAAGGCAACTATGCTACCGCTTTGCGTCAAAACTATCATCGTTATCCGGCTCTCCAGCCCGTGATGCCATGGATAGACTATAAAGCGCCTAAAAAGGTAAAGAAACTCAAAGCTGTGTGGACATCCGATGGGTATATTCTGTTCTGGACACCTGCTCGTAGCCGTAAGGAGATGGACCGTGCGATACAATACGTAGTGTATCGTTTTGAGAAGGGAGCAAAGGTCAATTTGGAATATGCCGAAAACATAATTGCTATTACGAACGAGCCGTTCTATAAACTTCCTTATGAGGATGGTTCGGAACGCTATACTTATGTGGTTACAGCCCTTGACCGTTTGCACAACGAGTCTAAACCTAGCAAAATAAAGGTGAAGTTGTAAACATTATGAATCTGCAAAAGTTTTCTTTCTAAAAAACCGGTGTTGTGTATGGAAAACGTAGGGGTAGTTTCGGTAATCATACCGATGTATAACAAAGAGAAGAACATCGCTCGTACGATAGATTCTGTTCTAGCACAAGACTATCCGTGGTGGGAATTGGTGGTGGTTGATGATGGAAGCTCGGATGGTGGTGCGTCTGTGGTGGAGCGATATGAAGATGCCCGTATTCGATTGTATAGGAAGGAAAATGGTGGCGTGTCCGCTGCACGTAATTATGGAGTGCAGAAGTCTACCGGAGAATATGTGGTATATTTGGATGCCGACGATTGTCTTGTGCCGTCATGTTTATCAACTCTGTTGTCGGTAATGAAGAAATACCAGGTTGACATTGCTGTGGGAAATATAAACCTATGTAATGGCGAACATATTTATCCCTTCTTAACATATCCAAAAGAAGGTCGCTTGACCAAAAGTCTACGTTCAATGTATTTGATGGACGTGGTGTTGCGTACCGGTAATTATGTATTCCGCAGAGAAACAGCATTGTTATATCCCTTTAATGAGGCTTTGGCACGCTATGAGGATTATGAACACGTGATTCGCTTGCTGAAGGACTTAACGGTGGCTTATACCCCTCGGCCTGTAATGACTTATATGTTGGATAATCTTGGGTTAAGCATAAATCATGGAGCTTTTGAGAAGGATTTCATATCGTGTATGCCTCGTAGTTCTGCTTTATTTTGGGAGAAGATGCTTTATGGTTATCTTTTAGAGCAAGGTTTGCGTATATATCCAGAAAAGCAAGATGAGTTGCTGAGTAAATATTCGCGTTATGTTCGTTACATGAAGTATGGTAAGATGATGGCCGATTTGTTGAAATGGCGCAAAAGTTGGCATAAGCGCTACGTGAAGTATTCGTGAGCCCCTTTTCGCAAATCATTCTTATAATCTTGTAGGCAATATATAATTTTAATATAAACAGAGTCGAACGCAGCAAATCGTTTGTATAAATTAAGAGGTGATTAAACTCATTTAACCGAATATTTTTTTGCGGTTTTACACGTATTTGTTTCTTTGTGCTCATTAAAAACAAACAATAAGTAAAGATGAAAGGTTTTTCGCGTATAGCAAGTATAGTTATGTTGGTGACCTTGGTGGCGTGTAATGGAGGTGCTGATAAGCAAGAAACTATCGTGCAGGAAAACATCACTACGGTAGAAAAAAATGCTTTGGTGCGCATGAACGATTATCACTATGTTGATACAGTGACGATGAATCGCGCGAAGTATTCTTATGAGGTAGTGCGTAAGGTGGACGATTCATTGGCCGTGGTAACAGACGAATCCGGCGATTGTTATGCCGATAATTACATCTTGTTGACAGTGAAGCGTGAGGGAGTACACATCTTCTCCAAGCGTTTTACAAAAGCAACTTTTGCGTCGTATTTTGATGAGGAGTTCTGCAGAAATTCAATATTAGAGGGTATGGCCTTCGATCGAGTTACGGATTCTGGGCTGCGCTTTTCATTTAGTGTGAGTTATCCCATGTCCGACATGTGTATGCCTTTTTCGGTAACGGTGTCTTCCAACGGAGTCTACACGATAACCCGTGACGAACTTCTTGACACTGAAGCTCCCGAGGAGGTCACCGGTGTATAGCGTTTGTCGTGTCGGTATAGGTATAGTTTGGTTTGTTTTTTAAGGTAAGAAGGTATGACATGGTGGATTGTTATAGCCTTTTTTGTAGGCTATCTTTGCATTGCATTAGAGAGTTTAACACGAGTAGACAAGGCTGCCGTCGCATTGTTAATGGCTGTATCTTGTTGGGTGTTGTGTTTTGTAGGTGGTGTAACAACCACAGGTGACATCGGTTTAGAATTTACCGAACAACTTGGTGAAACGTGCGAAATCATCTTCTTTTTGATGGGAGCAATGACGATTGTCGAGTGCGTGGACACCTACGGAGGATTCAACTTTGTACGCGAACGGATGCTGACGCGTAGTAAGCGCTCCATGTTGTGGCGTATCAGTTTGATAACCTTTTTCCTTTCATCGGTGCTCGACAACCTCACCACAGCCATAGTGATGATTATGGTATTGCGTAAGTTGGTGAGCGAGCGGCAGGAGCGCGTTCTGCTGTCGTGTATGGTGATTATGGCGGCCAATAGCGGTGGAGCATTTTCGCCTATTGGCGATGTGACTACCATTATGTTGTGGGTAAAAGGGAATGTGTCAACCTTGGGCGTGATGGAGGCCTTGTTCCTGCCGGCTCTTATTTCTGTGGTTGTGCCTACACTGCTGGTACAACACGTCTTCAAGGGAGAGTTGAAGGTGGATGAAGCAGATGGAGGACACACGTCTGTTCCGAGAAATTTATCCAAGCATGTTCGTCATTCGGTGTTCTATATTGGAGTAGGAGGTTTACTTTCGGTTCCAGTGTTCCGTATGCTCACCGGACTTCCACCCTTTATGGGAATTCTTTTGGTATTGGCTACATTGTGGGTGTATACGGAACTGATGTTCCGAAAGAGAGAAGAAGAATGTGTACGTAAACCCTTAATGAAAATGCGTGTACAGGAATTGCTTCATAAGATAGACCTTTCTACAATTCTTTTCTTTTTGGGCATCTTGATGGCTGTGTCAGCGCTGGCTCAAACCGGATTCTTGCGTACGATGGGGGAGAGTCTGAATTCTGTGTCCAACGGAAATCCTTATCTCGTGACGGGAATGATAGGCTTGTTCTCTGCTGTGGTGGATAACGTGCCTTTGGTGGCTGCCTGTATGAGTATGTATGATGTTGTGGCACTTCCTGATGCAATAACACCGGAAGCACTTCATTACGTAGTGGATGGCACTTTCTGGGAATTGTTGGCGTATAGTGCAGGTGTGGGTGGTAGTATGCTCATTATTGGGTCGGCAGCCGGTGTGGCTGTAATGAGCTTGGAAAGCATCACTTTCGGGTGGTATTTGCGGAACTTTAGTCTGTATGCTTTATTGGGCTACTTCGCGGGCATGGCGGTATATGCCCTACAGGTCTTTTTAATGACCTGAAATTTTGCAGAGAAAGAGATGAGCATGTGGAATATAACAAGACGCTCGTGTAGGAGGTATCTACACGAGCGTCTTATGCTATGTCACACGTACGTCTTTTGGGGATGAGACGTACGCTTTTGTTTCGTAAAACCTAAAGGTGAGGATGTTTTATTGAAAGCAATCAAATATTTCCTCCCAATGGTCGCACAAAGCATGCATGGATGGGAACAACAAATTAGCACCGGATTCCATCAATACCTCGTCGGGCAACGGACCGGTGTTTACAGCAATGGTAAATAGTCCGGCGGCCACAGCAGATTGAATACCCAAAGGGGCATTTTCCACCACAATACCTTCCCAAGGTTGTATGTTTGCCTTCTTCATTCCCATTAAATAGGGCTCTGGGTTGGGCTTTCCGTATTTGACATCAAATCCGGTTACCATTCTGTCGGCTTGGAATATGTTCGGGAAGTTCTCGTTTAGACGATCGAGCAGGGAAACTTGGGCCGAGCCGGTTACAACTACGGGTGTACATCCTGATTCTTTTACTTTAACGAGTAAGGGGGCTGCACCCGGGATCTGACCGGCTTCGGGACAACGGTTGAATACGTCGGACTTGCCCTTGTAGATGATTTCCTTTTCTTCTTCGGTGGCATCACGTCCCCAATACTTCTGCGTAAGAATGTTGATAGTGCCCGATCCGGTGCGACCTTCGTGCATATAGGCTTCCTCCGGTGTCATGTGCAGGCCAAACTGCGTCATGGCATGACTCCAAGCATAAGCATGATTGGGCATGGAGTCGAACAAAACACCGTCCATATCAAATAATACGGCTTTGAGGCAGAACGCCTCAAAGCCGTGTTTGTTAAGATAGTCTTCTTTTAGTTTTTTGAACATCTGCTTGGAATTATGCGTTCAGTTTAGCGCGAATTTCTTCGCTTTCCTTTTCATAACCGGGCTTATTCAACAGCGCAAACATGTTCTTCTTGTAAGCTTCCACACCGGGTTGGTTGAATGTGTTTACGTTCAATAGATTGCCACTGATACCGCAAGCCAATTCAAAGAAGTAGATGAGCTGCCCTAAGTAATATTCATTCAATTCAGGTACGCTGATTCGCATGTTAGGTACACCGCCATCTACGTGTGCCAACAAAGTACCGAGTTCGGCCATCTTGTTTACTTCGTCAATGCGCTTTCCGGCCAAGAAGTTCAAACCATCAAGGTTCTCTTCATCCGAAGGGAATAACATTTTGTGATTAGGATTTTCTACGCTGATAACAGTTTCGAAGATTGTACGTTCGCCTTCTTGAATCCATTGGCCCATTGAGTGAAGGTCGGTGGTGAAGTCAACGGCAGCAGGGAAGATTCCTTTGCCGTCCTTACCTTCAGACTCGCCATACAATTGCTTCCACCATTCGTTCATATAGTGGAGTTTGGGTTGATAGTTTACCAATATTTCAATCTTCTTGCCATCAGCATAAAGTGCATTTCTGTAGGCTGCATACAATGCAGATGGGTTTTCGGCGAATGGAACATCAAGAGCGGTTGCCTTTTCCATGTCGGCAGCACCGGCTACAAGTTGCTCAATGTTGAATCCGGCTACCGCGATAGGAAGCAAACCAACCGGTGTCAATACAGAGAAACGACCACCTACGTTATCGGGGATGATGAAACTCTTATATCCTTCCTTATCAGCAGTGGTGCGCGCTGCACCCTTCTTTGCATCGGTTACGGCCACGATTACTTTACGTGCCACATCCTTGCCAAATTGATCTTCACATTGTTTTTTCAACAAACGGAAGGCTAGGGCTGTTTCGGTTGTGGTGCCGCTCTTGGAGATATTGATTACTCCAAACTTTTTGTTTTTAAGATAATCGCAAAGTTCGGCCAAGTAGTCTTCACCGATGTTGTTACCGGCAAATAAGATTACGGGATTCTTTGTGTCGTTCAAAAGCCATTGGAAACTATTGCTAAGTGCCTCGATGACAGCTCTTGCACCTAAATAGCTTCCGCCGATACCGGCTACAACAACAACTTCGCAGTTCTCGCGCAATACCTGAGCGGTTGCATTAAGTTCAGCAATGAATTCCTTTGTGATGGAAGTAGGAAGATGCAACCATCCCAAAAAATCGTTACCGGGGCAGGTTCCTTGTTCCAAGGACTCCTGTGCCGCTTTTACTTGAGGCTCATAGGCCGCTATAATCTCGGGGCTCACAAACTGACCCGCTTTGGTAATGTCTAATTGAATGTTCTTCATCTTTTTACGCTTAATATATCTTTTTGTTTTGTTATCTAAATGAATCTGTAAGCAACTTTATCTCGATGCTGGGCGAGATACGCTCGTACAAAATATTGTACACGGAATCAAGAATGGGCATGTTTACATGGAGGCGTTTGTTGATGTCCTTCATGCATTTGGTGGCGAAATAGCCTTCTGCAATCATTTCCATCTCAATCTGTGCACTCTTTACACTATAACCTTTTCCAATCATGGTACCGAACACGCGGTTACGACTAAAGTTTGAATAACCGGTTACAAGTAGGTCGCCAAGATAAACGGAGTCGATGATGCTACGTTCGATGGGGTGAACTGTATTCAAGAAACGGTTCATCTCCTGAACGGCATTTGATATCAACACCGATTGGAAATTATCGCCGTACTTTAATCCGTTGCAGATGCCGGAAGCAATGGCATATACGTTTTTCAAGATGGAGGCGTACTCGATACCGATTACATCATCACTTGTTTTTGTTTTTACATACTCGCTTGCCATCATGTTGGCGAAGTTCTCGGCCTTTTCCAAATCGGCACATCCTATGGTGAGATATGTGAGTCGGTCAAGGGCCACCTCTTCGGCGTGGCTTGGACCGCCCAACACAGCAAGGTTTTCATCAGGTACATTATATACTTGGTGAAAGTACTCCGAACATACAAGGTTTTCATCGGGTACGATACCTTTGATGGCCGTGATGATGAACTTGTCACGAAGTCGTGTTTTCAGTTTCTTCAAGTGGCTCTTTAAGTAGGGCGACGGAGTCACAAATATCAGGGTGTCCGACTCTTCTACTACTTTATTTATATCTGACGAAAACTTGATGCGGTCCACATCAAAGTGAACACTTGTTAGGTAGGCAGGATTATGACCAAGTCGACGAAATTCCTCGATGCGGTCGTCCCTACGCATATACCAATAGATGGAATCGTTGCGTTCAAGCATCATCTTGGCGATGGCGGTGGCCCAGCTTCCGCCTCCCATTATGGCTATTGTTCCGCAGTTCTTCATATTGAGGTTATGTGCTCGTTTAATTGAGTTTTTCTAACCATTCCGTTACTTCTTGTACGGAGGGTTTATTTATTTCAAGCTTATATTTCTTTAGGATTTCGCCTACTTGTTGTTGTAACTTTTGCGGATTTACTCCCTTCATATCATCTACAAGGTTGTAACCGGCTTTCTGCAACACAGGAACTAGCTCTTCGGCAACTCCCAGCACTGTGTATTTGGCTACATTGTCCTTTGCCGGCTTCTTTTCAGGACGCATTTGAGGGAAGAATAAAACTTCCTGTATGGTTGTTTGTCCTGTCATGAGCATGGCTAGACGGTCGATACCGATACCAATACCGGATGTAGGCGGCATGCCATATTGAAGAGCTCGTAGGAAGTCTTGATCGATGAACATCGCTTCGTCATCGCCCTTTTCGCTTAACTTCAATTGATCTTGGAAACGTTCTTCTTGATCGATCGGGTCGTTAAGCTCGCTATATGCGTTTGCAAGTTCCTTTCCGTTCACCATCAATTCAAAACGCTCTGTAAGCGCGGGATTGCTGCGATGCTTTTTGGTAAGTGGTGACATCTCCACTGGATAGTCGGTAATAAAGGTGGGTTGTATGAAGTTGCCTTCGCAGAACTCGCCGAAAATCTCGTCGATAAGTTTGCCTTTACCCATTGTATCGTCAATCTCCATGTTCAACTCCTTGCAGATTTGACGGATTTCGTCTTCTGATTTTCCGTTCAGGTCGTAGCCTGTTTTCTCCTTGATTGCGTCAAGAATTGGTAGGCGGCGATATGGAGCCTTGAACGAAATGGTCTTTCCGTCTACTACGCTTTCGCTGCATCCGTTCACGGCGATACAAATACGTTCAAGAAGTTGTTCGGTGAACGACATCATCCAATTATAATCTTTGTATTGAACGTATAGCTCCATGCAGGTGAACTCCGGATTGTGCGACTTGTCCATACCTTCGTTACGGAAATTCTTTCCTATTTCGTAAACTCCTTCAAATCCACCCACGATGAGGCGCTTCAGATAAAGCTCTGTTGCGATTCTCATGTACATTTGAGTGTCAAGTGCATTAAAGTGTGTGATGAACGGGCGTGCGCTGGCACCTCCGGGAATGGTTTGTAAGATTGGGGTTTCTACTTCGGTATAACCGGCTTCGTCAAGAATCTGGCGCATGGTGCGGACGATGGTGGCACGTTTCAAGAATATATCCTTTACACCTTGATTTACCACCAAGTCGACGTAGCGACGGCGGTAACGAAGTTCGGGGTCGTCGAATGAGTCGTATACCTCACCATCTTTTACTTTTACTACCGGTAGAGGCTTGATGCTTTTTGCCAAAACGGTAAGTTCCTGAGCATGCACGCTGATTTCGCCGGTCTGAGTCTTGAAGACAAAGCCTTTGATTCCGATGAAGTCGCCAAGGTCGAGCAATTTCTTGAACACCGTAGTGTACATGTCTTTGTTCTCGCCCGGACAAATATCGTCGCGTGTGATATATACTTGAATACGTCCTTTTGAATCTTGTAGTTCCACAAACGAGGCCTTGCCCATGATGCGTCGGCTCATCATACGGCCGGCTATGCATACTTGACGTGGTTCGCTCTCTTCGTTAAATTCTGCTCTAATGTCGGAGGAGAAAGCGTTTGTGGGATATTCAGCTGCAGGGTATGGTTCGATACCCATGTTCTTTAGTTCGTTCAGATTTGTCTGTCTGACAATTTCCTGTTCGCTAAGTTCTAAAATATTCATCTTCTTTTGATTGATTAACTTATCAAGTGCAAAAATACAAAAGTTTTCCATGTCTGCCAATCATTTTGGCTACAAC
>JAFOXE010000172.1 GCA_017425765.1 Paraprevotella sp.
ATTCTGTGGGTAGAATACGACCATATTGATCTTCCCAATGTTTCAAAACACAACCATCCGCCGGATAGGCACGTAGAACAACTTCTTCTCCTACCTTGTAAGTAAAAGATTCATTCTGTCCATTGGCGTCCACTGTACCATAAGAAGAATTAGAACTCTCTACCGATACCGTGCAAGCATATTCTGGATATTCACGAACATCTAAAAGGATGTCGTACACCATACGGTTGGCAGTGTTCTTAGCAGGATAAGCTCCTGTCACGGCATCGTAACCACTTTTCCAAGCGCCATCAAAACGAAGGCGAATGTGTGTCAAACCAAGTGGCATATCGTAAGGTAATTGTACCGAGATAGGACCACTGCAAGCCTCGTTGCTCGTGGAGTTATGTTTACCTTTAGATGCCAACAATTCATTATTTAGATTGAATTCGCCATCGCCATCGTAGTCGATGTAAGCTGATAAATATGTGTAGTTCAAACCGCCGGCATTTATCCAATTGATGCTGAAAGAACCACCTGGAGCAGCTGTAATCTTAATAGGAGCTGTATTGAACAATTGTTCGGGACAAGTCGCAGCCGAATACAACTCTGAATTCTCTTTATTTTGTGTCAGCACGATGGATGATACATATTGTTTATAGCTTTTAATATCCTTCAAATCGGACAAATCCTCGGCCGGACTTCCCCATTTGTTCAACACAAAGTGGGCGGTGAAAGTTGCAGCGTCCTTACCGTAATATGTAAAAGTAGCGTCCGAACTAACCTTATTATCCTCTGCATCGGTCCAGTATGTGAAATCGTATCCGGTGGCCGGAGTTGCCGATATGGTTACATATTCAGTGTTGGTTACGGTGTTTGTTTGTGCACCCTTTATAGAAACTTGTCCCTGCGTATTATCTGCCGATAGAACCTTTACAGTGCGCGCCACAGTGATGTTGTCCTTCAAAGTTAATGAGAACGTAAATTCTGTGGCATCGGTAAGTACCAAACGCGCCTTCACCTGAGTCGTAACAGCATCTGCTGGAATATCTAAGCTAAGGCCAGAAGCTGATTCCTCCTTGGCGAAGATACCATCGTTATTGACATCTACATAGAAAGTGGCTATATTGTTCGCATCGTTCAACGTAATCGGACAGGTATATTTCGTGCCACGATAAGCTGAATAAACAACATCCTTGGCCATATCGGTGCTCATTGAGCGATAGATATAATATACATCGCCATCGGGTTTTGTGATAGGGATGAAGTATTTGGCCAACAAGCGAGTAGCCACTTCTGCCGTATTGCCGATAGGCTGATTGCTATAACTAAGTTCTGCATTACGTGCCCACGCCCATTCCATTGCAAACCAATCGTGGTTTCCGGACATATTGTTGAAGAACTTCTGCCAACGTGGAAGATAGAAATCCTTAAGCATACCGGCCCATTGACGATAAGAATAGTCGCGCAAACCTCCATTATTAGCCTGTGCTCTGTCACCCCATGTGGTGATGAGCGTACGGGCATTGTTCAGTTCGAGCCAATTCTTGTCGGATATTGTTGTTCCGGCCACTTCGTCAGCAATTCCTCGTGCCATTTGTGTCCATCTGCCCACCATAAAGTTACTATTGGTAGACAACAAAACATCTAAATCGGCAATCAACTGCAAGAAGGCATCGCGGCGCTTCTCAAACGTAGCTGTAGCACCTGCGTTGTACGCCTCGTTGATGCCATTAAGCAAATAGTACGAATAGTCGGTGAGCGCCTGACGGCTGATGTCTGTTAGGTCGTAACTATAGTTAGCTCCTGATAGAGCTGCCTCCAAAAGCAGATAGGCAGCCTTTGTCATGTCTTGCGAATTGTAGAAGATACCAGTACCACCCCAACTTGACACTTTGTTGACAGTAAGACTCGGACGTGCACAAACCACAGCCTCATGAGGACCTTGCAACGATGTTTCGCACTTCAAAGCAGAATTGCGGAGCAAATCCCATGCCTTTTGTGCCGCAGCACTCTCCACACCATATCGGCTCGTGGTATATTCAGCCATCCAGTCTTTTCCTACCGGTTTTTCCGAACGCCAAGGCAATTCAAAAAGGACATCATATAGAACCGGCATTGACTCGATAGCTTCAGGGGTTGCACCGATACCCTTGATATTGGAGTAAGTAGCCTTATTGCTAAAATAGCCATCAATCACCTTATCAAATCGTCCGAAGAATCCGGTGCGACCACCAAAGTTTGGCAACATACACCACACTGCATCATGATTTTTGTACTCGGAAAAATGGATGTGAGCATCGGAAAACAAATCCAACACAATGAGCTTGCCCTTAGCCACCTTATCAAGGACATTGTATTGAGGAGAATGCCATTGCCAGAACTGTATCACCCATTTAGCATTGGCATTGGCACCAAACATAGCATTGGCTATAGCCGTATATGCCGCCGGCACATCGATGCCGTTCGTATTGGCTCCCTCATGAAAAGGGTCCATACTATAATATGTTGATGTTCCCATAACCTTCTCCAACTCGGCATAGTAATTCGCCGCCATTGTAGCAAATGCTTCGTGGTTCGGATTTAAGATATAAGGGCGACCGAATTGACACCAATTACCCTGATTGTTGGAAGGTATTTTTGTCTTTGTAGTGAAGCTACTGGGCACCATTCCACTAAAACCCGGGAGTACGGGCTCCATTCCAAAATCGCGCATGCTCTTGCCTATTTTACCGGCAAGCTCGGCCTGACGAGTATACCACCAATCGGGATTCGGACCACCCCATCCCTCAAGGTTGTTCATACCCCACCAAGCTTGAAACGAAGGACCGGCCACAAATGCATTTGCTTCGGCCTTGGTATAGCCATACTTTTCCATCAATAGGTTGCGCCATACCACATCTAATCCCACGATTTGCAAAGGCATATTGATGCCATGGAGTGCCATCCAGTCAATCTCCTGCTGCCAACGTTCCCATGTCCATGTACACATAGAATAAGAGAAGGTACAATAGTTCAAATAATAACGATAATCGGCCACACATGTGTGGGTTTCGCTAGTGTTTGGCACAGGGAATGGCACCGCACTCATGTCGGTAGTAAGGTTGTTCCATGCCAAATTAACATGAGCATAGTGGTTCAAATACCAATTCACACCCGTAGTAATAGCCAACAATGTACTACCCTTTACACAGGGCTTTCCCGATTGTGAGGTAATCACAAACACTTCCTTGCCGTTAGATGACAAACTCTCGTCCAAAATCGTAACAATGCGCTCCGACGTACCGGCACCTCCGATACGATTCAGCATATCCGTCACAACCTTGGGATTATTCTCTGCTGCCCACAATGGGGTACACACCATGCTCAAGAAGAGCACCAATCCTAAAAATAAGTTTCGCATAATGGAAATATGTATTGTTTATTGATTCGATGGAATTTGAGGGAACAAATATACTGATTTCTCGACACTTCCCTACTATATTTTTCTTTAAAACTCTCATTGTAGAGAGATTTTCATCATAGTTTATGTCTTTTGAATACTTCTGCTCATCACCAAGACTTCACATCCTGTCAAACACACGCTCATCTGACACCCCTCTACATGAGCATGTGGATGCAACGAGGCGTACGCCTTGATGCAGCCACCCGTACGTCTGTTTTCACTCATATGTGCATGTCAAAAACAATTAACGCCCTACCTATTGAAAGGCAGAGCGTTAACCTATAATTTCACATCAAGTGGTAATTAAATTTTTATCTGCTTGAAAATGCGTTTCCCTACAGAGGAATGTATTCCACGAAGGCCTCCATGGCTTCGTAAGCAGCCAATCCCAGAGCCTTATACAACTCGGCTGTGGCATGATTTCTATCCTCGGAGCGTTGCCAGAACAATCGTTCGTCGTTGCCCAAAAATGGTGCGCTCTCCATTTGTGATTGGTGCTTCAAAATAGCATTACGCTTGAATCGCAGTTCTTCCGGACTGATGGGAACAACCATTTCGATATGTTCAATTTCCCACTCGGCCCATGCTCCACGATACATCCAAATTCTGCAGTCCTTCAACCATTCGGCACCGGCTTCTTTCTCCAAGTCAATTGCTGCAAACACGGCATCGGTACATACACGGTGTGTACCATGGGGGTCGGCCAAGTCACCGGCCACAAATACTTGATGTGGCTTAACCTCTCTAAGCAAGTTGCGAACAATCTCTACGTCGGCTTCACTAATAGGGTTCTTCTGTATGCGTCCGGTTTCATAGAATGGAAGGTCAAGGAAGTGCACCCTATTCAACGGAATTCCGCTATAAATGCTGGCAATGCGCGCTTCGCCACGACGAATCAAGCCCTTGATGGTGAGGATATCACGAGTATCCAAGTCGTTAGGTTTCTTAGAATTCAAGAAATCACGTATTTCAGTATATTTCTCTTTAATTACCGTGTTACGGCTATCGTCAAATAATTGATTAAAACCGTTGATAAAGTGCAAGAAACGCATCACTTCTTCGTCACCTACGGCAATATTTCCGGATGTTTGATATGCCACATGCACCTCGTGGTTCTGCTTAACCAAGCGTTGCAAGGTGCCTCCCATGGAGATAACATCGTCGTCAGGATGTGGTGAGAAGATAACCACACGCTTGGGATAAGGCTTGGCACGCTCCGGACGGTAAGTGTCATCAGCACCGGGTTTTCCTCCCGGCCACCCCGTAATAGTGTGTTGCAGATCATTAAATATACGGATATTTACCTCGTAAGCAGAACCATACAATGCTAATAGCTCGCTCAAACCATTCTCGTTATAGTCCTTATTGGTGAGTTTCAAAATGGGTTTACCCGTAATGCCGCACAGCCACACAATGGCACTACGAATCAACTTATCGTTCCACTCACAAGAGGTTACAAGCCAAGGACGCTGTATGCGAGTCAAATGTGCAGCCGAACTTAAATCTAGTACAACCTGCGCATTGTTGTGTGTTTGCAAGAATGAAGCTGAATAGGTATCGGAAACATCACCTTCAACCATTGCCTTCACCACGTCGGACTTTTCCTCTCCCCATGCCATAAGGACTATCTTCTTGGCGCTTAATATAGTGGAAACACCCATAGTGATGGAGCATACAGGCACGTTCTCCGTACCACCAAATAGTTTTGCAGCTTCCTTACGCGAGGTGTTGTTTAACAACATCAAACGAGTTCGCGAATTAATGCGTGACCCGGCTTCATTCAAAGCTATATTTCCCATGTGGCCAATGCCCAAAACTGCAAGATCCAGGCCTCCCAATTCCTCGATACGAGCCTCAAATGCTTGACAATACTCCAGCACCTCTTCTTGTGGAATGGTTCCATCCAAAGTATAAACATTCTCGGGCTGTACATCTACATGATCAAGGAATGCTGCTTTCAACGAGTTAAAGTTGCTGGCATCGGAATTCTTTGGAAGAGGATAGTATTCGTAAGTGGTGAATACTACTACGTTTTGAAAACTAAGTCCCTCTTCTTTATGCATGCGGATAAGGTTACGAAAGAGTTCGCCCGGTGTACTTCCACCCGTCAAAGCCACCACATATGGCTTTCCCTCGGCTTGCTTACTTCTAATCGTCGAAGCAACTTCTTTGGCTACCTCAATCGAACCTTCTTCGGCTGTGGTATAAATGTCGGTGGGAATCTTTTCAAAACGCGTCAACACGGAGCGATCAATATGGTTTTCCGGACGATAATACCGTGTAGACACTCTGTCTAGACAAATTTGTGAACTAAGATTTGTTTTCATATTATTGGTAATTTAAAGTTATCGATACGAAGATGCTATTAAGTAAACATCATCCTGTCATTCGCAAATATACAAGAGCTTTGTCACTTTTCATACTCATTAAAGCCTTATATTTCCTAAATAATACTAAAAAAAGAAGTCGCTGTAACATCTTTAAGGCGATAATCACAACGACTTCTTATCTAAAATCCAAATATCTACATC
>JAFOXE010000173.1 GCA_017425765.1 Paraprevotella sp.
CAGTGTCATGCACACCATAAAACACAGATAAAGACCTATCTTTTTAATCAACATATACATTTCCATTCGTTCATTTAAGCCACAAATGTAGTGTTATTTTAGCATTTGACTACCGCCCAAACCTACATTTTTTTAGACAACAGATGCTTTTCCAAAGTAATTTTTACCACGATATAGGGTAATTTAAGTAACTTTGTGGACGAAAAATAACGAAGAATTTGAAACTAATTATTGATATAGGTAACACAAGTACCAAGATGGTGGCATTCGACGGAGATGAACCCGTTGAAGAATTTCGTTGTCCGAATACTCATATAGATGGTGTAGATGAATTTGCAAACAGATACTCATTTTCAAAATGCATTATCAGCTGTGTATCAGATATTCCCGAAGATTTAAGTAAGTATCTCTCCAAGTTACCTATTCCCATACTTCACCTTACACACGACACCCCTATCCCCATCCAAAATCGATACAAAACACCTAAGACCTTAGGTATGGACCGCTTAGCGGCAGCCGTAGGTGCTCACGCCTTATATCCAAACAGGGACTTGTTGGTGATTGATGCCGGAACATGCATCACCTATGAGTTTGTGGAGGCAAATGGAATATACCATGGTGGAAACATTGCTCCGGGGATGCAAATGCGGTTAAAAGCGCTTCATGCCTACACCGCCGCCTTACCTTTAGTAGCGGCCGAAGGCGAAGTTCCCGAAACAGGTTACAACACAGATACGGCTATACGCTCCGGTGTTATACAAGGTATAAAGTTCGAGATTCAAGGCTATATAGACCATTTTCTTGAAAAATACCCCCGCCTTTTGGTTTTTTTAACGGGTGGTGATAATTTTAATTTTGATACGCGGATAAAAAATATCATCTTTGCAG
Organism: Paraprevotella sp.; assembly: GCA_017425765.1. GTDB lineage: Bacteria > Bacteroidota > Bacteroidia > Bacteroidales > Bacteroidaceae > Paraprevotella. Next base: position 889 of record JAFOXE010000173.1, read on the forward strand.
ACAAATTCCTCGTGCCACGAGGATTAAACCGAATATTAGATCATAATAATGACAAACTATAAACTACTTTTACTTGCTCTTTTACTACCTTTTGCAAGTGGCATAACCCGCGCTCAGAGCAGCGCTTCCAACTCCCCCTATTCTCGATTCGGCCTCGGCACCCTAAACGAACAATCGCAGGGTTTCAACCAAGGCATGGGCGGTGTGGCTTTAGGTATGCGTTCTTCGCGATTCATCAATATGCAGAATCCAGCCTCATACTCTGCTATCGACTCGCTATCCTTCCTCTTCGACGTAGGTATGTCGTTACAGCAAGGCAGTTTCAAAAGCGGTAATTCTAAAATCAGCGCCAACAACACTTCGTTGAACTATGTTAGTGCTGCATTTCGCATTCGCAAAGGCTTAGGAATGTCGCTAGGCTTTCTTCCCTACACTACCATCGGCTACAACTTCTCTAATACTGAAACTACGGGTACCGCCTACCCTAGCGGTAATGTCATAACCTCGGAGTCGTCATACTATGGTGATGGAGGTCTGCATCAAGCCTACATCGGATTGGGATGGGAGCCTTTTAAGAACGTCTCTGTGGGAGCAAACCTTTCGTTTCTATGGGGCAACTACAACCACACCATCAGTCAACAATTCTCTGAGGGAGGGATGGTTAGTTCTACATACAATGGATTAAATGTACACTATAAAGCAGCCCTAAGCACCTACAAGCTAGACCTCGGTGCACAGTATTCTTTTGCCCTTAACGAAGCCAACGAGTTAACTATAGGTGTAGCCGGAAGCATCGGTCATAAGATGAACAACGCAGCTACACTTTATCACTTTACCAACAACGGAGATTCAATTGTAAAACGTGCGCCCAACGCATTCGAGCTGCCTCATGCCTTTGGTGCCGGTGTTACCTGGAAATATAAAAGAAAATGGATGGTGGGTGTGGACGTAAGTCAAGAACTTTGGAGCCAATGTCAGTTGCCCACAACCGTACGCAAAACCCCAACAAACGAGGTAGACTATAATGCTTTGGAAGGTGCTTATTTGGACCGCACCAAAGTGGCAGCAGGTTTTGAATATGTGCCCAACGATCTCAGCGGTAACTACTTCAATAGAATACGTTATCGTTTCGGTGCATCCTACGCATCTCCCTACACTAAAGTAGACGGAGCTGACGGCCCAAGCACATACTCCCTTACCGCCGGTGTGGGTCTACCCATCAGCAAGGATGCAAGCAAGCGCACCGTAGTTAACGTATCGGTACAATGGCAACGTGTAGATCCGAGTGTTGCCACAATGATTACAGAAGATTATCTTAAACTTAACATTGGTATTACGTTCAACGAACGTTGGTTCATGAAATGGAAAATCAATTAAAACAAAACGGCCTTCACGGCACATTTTTACGTATACTCCCCATAACAGCCCTCGTACTGATGGCTGTTATGCTCGTTATAACCTCAGGATGTTCGGACGACAAACTTAAGAACGCGCCAAACATAACTACCAAGGACTCACTTCCGTTTATGCAAGCCAAAGGGGTGTCCAGCCTAATCTCGGACTCTGGTGTTCTCCGATATAAAATTATTGCAGAAGAATGGAACATTCACAGCACCTCAAAACCACAAAAATGGACATTCCTAAAAGGTATATACCTCGAGAAGTTTGATTCTACCTACCATGTGGAATGGTTCTTGCAGTCCGACACGGCTTACTGTCACAATCAGCGCCTTTGGGAATTGCGTGGACGTGTTACCATGCGTAACGAGAAAGACGAACTATTCCAAAGCGAAGAACTTTTTTGGGACATGGTGGACCATGAGGTATATTCAAACCTATATATGAAGATTACCACGCCCGACAAAGAAATCGGAGGTTATCATTTCCGCTCTAATGAGCAGATGACCAAATACTCTATTCACAATTCATCCGGTGAGTTTCCTTTCAAGGACTCGGATGCACCCAACGATAGTATCGCATCTGCCGGCACTCTCCAAAAGCAATAATCAGCACATGGCAACGGTCTTTATTCAAATAATTTTAATTCTTTTATTATCTGCATACTTTTCCGGTATGGAGATAGCCTTTGTTTCGTCCAACAAGCTTCGTTTTGAATTGGAACGAGCATCACGTAGTTTCACGTCGAGCATTCTTTCCATTTTCTACGAACATCCCAACAATTTCATTTCCACGCTGTTGGTAGGTAACAACATCGCTTTGGTTGTGTATGGTATTCTTATGGCCAAGGTGATTGACGCTTATTTATTAAATCCGCTGCAGCTAACCGACAATGAAGGTTTGCAAGTAGTAATACAGACTGTACTATCTACCCTCATCGTTCTCGTCACCGGAGAATTTTTGCCGAAGACCTTATTCAAAATAAATCCCAACCGCATGATGCAGATATTTGCATTGCCCACATTGCTTATCTACATCATTTTGTACCCCATATCTAAGTTCACAAGTACCATCTCGAAGATGATACTTCGTTTTGCCGGGATAACCATTACAAAAACTGCGTCAGACCAAGCCTTCACGAAGGTGGATTTGGACTATTTCATACAATCAAGTATTGAGAGCACAAAGAATGACAAAGAGATAACCGACGAGGTTAAGATCTTCCAGAATGCGCTCGATTTCTCAAACGTCAAAGTGCGCGACTGCATTGTGCCTCGTACAGAAATCGAGGCCATCGACTTCACAGAAACACTCGATACCCTAAAGAACTGTTTTGTGGAAAGTGGAAAGTCTAAAATCATTGTGTACAAAGGCGATATCGACAATATAGTAGGATTTGTGCACTCATCTGAATTATTCCACCTGAGTACGCAGACCAATTGGACGGAAAGCATACGCGAAGTTCCCATTGTGCCCGAAACCATGACAGCCCAAAAACTGCTTAAAATCTTTATGCAGCAGAAGAAATCCTTGGCAGTGGTTGTAGATGAATTTGGCGGCACATCAGGAATTGTTACTCTTGAAGACCTTGTAGAAGAAATCTTTGGAGATATTGAGGACGAACACGACACCACCTCGTACATCGCCAAGCAACTAAACGACAACGAATACGTACTTTCGGCTCGTCTGGAAATAGAGAAAGCCAACAACATCCTCGGCCTTGAACTCCCCGAATCCGACGACTACCTCACCGTAGGTGGACTTATTCTTCACAAGGCTCAGAAATTCCCAAAACTAAACGAAGTGGTGAAATTCGACAATTTGGAGTTCAAAATTATCAAAAACACGACAACAAAGATTGAATTAGTCCGATTGAAGGTCAAAGATTAGTGTTTTTTTCAACTATTCGCACGACTATGTACACATTTTTTTGTATCTTCGTGCGCTATTCAACCAAGCAGAAACAAATAACAAAAAAATAATATCTAAAAACAATGGCAGCATTACAAAAAATCAGAAGCTGGGGCGCAGCAACAGTTATCCTTATCAGCCTCGCCCTCTTTGCATTTATTGCCGGTGACTTTTTCCAGTCATTCCAGGCCACACAAAACGAGAATTACCAACGTGTAGGTGAAATTTACGGCGAATCAATCAACATTCAAGAGTATCAAAAGATTGTTGAAGAGTATATCTCTGTACTTAAGTTTACAAGCGGGCAATCTACCTTTACCGAGGAGCAAATGACTCAAATCCGCGACCAAGTTTGGAACGCATACGTAAACAATAAAATTATTGAGCACGAAGCAGCCAAGTTAGGTCTTGTAGTAACCGATGCTGAAGTTCAAGCCATCATCAATCAAGGCACTAACCCAATGTTGCAACGCACTCCGTTCCGCAACGAGCAAACCGGCCTTTTCGATATAAACGTATTGAAGAAGTTCTTGGCTGACTATGAGAACATGAACAGCCAAGCTATGCAAATGCCTGCAGAATATATCGAATACTACCAACAATTGTTCAACTATTGGACATTCATTGAAAAGAGCATCAAAGAAGGTACACTTGCCGAGAAGTATCAAGCACTTTTGAGCAAGAGCGTAATGTCAAATCCTGTATCAGCTAAGGCTGCATTTGATGGTCGCCTCAACGAGGCTCAAATCTTGTTGGCATCAGTTCCCTACTCTACCATTGCCGATAGCGAAATCACGGTTGAGAACTCCGACCTTAAAAACAAGTACAACGAACTTAAAGAATTGTTCAAACAACCTTACGAAACTCGCGACATCAAATTCATTGATGTAGAGGTTACTGCAAGCCCTGCCGATAAAAAGGCCTTGGACGAAGAAATGGACGGCTACAACAAGCAATTGGCCGAAACCACCAACCCTGCTAAGTTGGTACGCGAAAGCAACTCTATCGTAGCATACTCAACTCTTCCGGTGAGCAAGCAAGCTCTTCCACGCGACATCGCAGCATTTATCGACACCATGAAGGTGGGCACACAAAAAGCTCCTTACTACAGTGTTGCTGACAACAGCATGAATATCGTAAAACTTATTTCTAAGATTTCTGCTCCTGACTCAATCGAGTATCGTCAAATTCAAGTAGCCGGTGCCGACGAGGCTGCTATCCGCAAGACTGCCGACAGCATTCTTACTGTTTTGAAGGCTGGTACTCCTTTCGATACCATCGCCAAGAAGTTTAACCAAACCGGTGAAAAAGTTTGGTTGACCTCAAGCCAATACGAAGGCGCTCCTCTTGACGAAAACAGCCGCAAGTTGATTCAAACCCTAAATAAACAAGGTGTAAATGCAATTGAGTCTGTAGACTTCGGCCAAGCAAGCATCATCTTGCAAGTAACTGCACGTCGCGCTATGATTGACAAATACGACGTTGCCATCATCAAGCGCCCCATCGAGTTCAGCAAAGAAACCTACACTAAGGCATATAACGACTTCAGCCAATTCCTTGCTGGCAATCCAACCTTGGAAGAAATCGAGGCTAACGCCATGTCTAAGGGCTATCGCGTTCAAACCCGTAACGACTTAGCTAACAGCGAGCACTACATTGCTCGTGTAGCTGACACACAAGAAGCATTGCGTTGGGTATTCAACGAAGACACTGAATTGGGCGAAGTATCTCCTCTTTACGAATGTGGCAATAACGACCACATGATGGCCGTAATCCTTACAGCCATTCACCCCGAGGGTTACCGCACTCTTGAAGACAGCAATGTAAAGGATTTCCTTACTGCTGAGGTCATCAAAGACAAGAAGGCAGAAATGATTAAGGAGCAAATTGCCAACATGAAATCAGTAACTGAAGTAGCTAGCATAAAGGGTGCCGTAACCGACACCATCAATCACGTAAGCTTTGGTTCTTCTGCATTCATCAGCGCAACTAGCTCTAGCGAACCTGCCATCAGCGGTTCTGTTGCCAAGGCAGAAAAGGGTGCATTCGTTAACGCAATCAAGGGTAATGGTGGTGTATACGCTTTCCAAGTTCTTGAGAAGACTCAACGTGCCGATAAGTTCGATGCTAAGAAAGAAGAAGATCAAATCAACAACCGTGCTTCTCGTATCATCATGTCTCGTTTCGTAAACGAACTTACTGAAAAGGCTGAGATTAAGGACAACCGCTACTTGTTCTTCTAATATAACAAGTAAACAGACGGCCCATGGCCGTACACATAAAAAGGTCCGCTGCAAACCACTGCAGCGGACCTTTTAGTATCTACCCACGAGCACGTATAGCCTTCACACACAATTCTACACCATCTGCACAGAACATCAAAAATCACCTTTCACACCACTCCACACCCATAAGATATAGCACAAGTCATACACATTCTCATACAACACACAGAGCGCCTCCGTAAAAGTTCTACCAGCTTGTTTCTACATTCTTTTACTCACCTGAAAGCTACAGTCGTTCAAGCAATACATCAAAACTCTTTCCCCTTCCCTACTGCCCCAGAACACACGCTCGTATATACATGCGACACACGAGCATCAAGACGCAACGAGGCGTACGTGTAAGCATCTGTTACACGTACGCCTCGTTGCATATACACGCTCATCATAAAAACAAAAAAAGCGGAACCCATATCAATGGATCCCGCTCTATCTTGTAGGATTAACACGATATCAAATCGTGCAAACCACCCTATTTACAACTATTAGTTGTTCTCAGGACGTAACTGACGAACAGTTTCAGCTGTACGCCACATTTCGCTTTCGCGCAACGCCTTCAACTCAGCTTCCAACTTCACACGGTAGTCAGGCTTAGAGTTAGAGTCGATAGAAATCTGTGCTTCATTACCTGTAACTACACTGTGATACAACTTCTCAACTACAGGCTTGATAGCATCGTGGAAAGGGCCCATCCAATCGAGAGCACCACGTTGTGCTGTTGTAGAACAGTTTGCATACATCCAGTCCATACCGTTCTTTGCAAACAAAGGCATCAAAGACTGAGTAAGTTCTTCAACTGTCTCGTTGAAAGCCTCAGACGGAGTATGACCATTCTCACGCAACACTTCGTATTGTGCCAACAAAAGACCTTGGATAGCACCCATCAATGAACCACGCTCACCGGTAAGGTCAGATGTAGCCTCACGCTTGAAAGTAGTCTCGAACATGTAACCTGAGCCAATACCAATACCAAAAGCCAACACCTTGTCCAAAGCCTTGCCTGAAGCGTCTTGATAGATCGCATAAGATGAGTTCAAGCCACGACCTTCCAAGAACATGGTACGCAAAGAAGTACCTGAACCCTTAGGTGCAACCATGATAACATCGATATCAGCAGGAGGCACAACACCTGTGCGATCGCTCCAGTTGATGGCGAAACCATGTGAGAAATACAAGGTCTTACCTGCGGTGAGGTAAGGCTTAACTGTTGGCCACAATTGCATTTGAGCTGCATCAGATAGCAACATACATACGATGGTACCTTTCTCAGCAGCCTCTTCAAGAGAGAACAATGTTTCACCAGGAACCCAACCGTCTGCTACGGCCTTGTCGTAAGTTTTACCCGGACGTTGACCAACGATTACATTAAAACCATTATCGCGCAAGTTGCAAGCCTGACCAGGACCTTGCACACCATAACCCAATACAGCGATGGTCTCGTTCTTCAAAATCTCACGCGCTTTTTCCAAAGGAAATTCTTCGCGGGTCATCACTGTTTCGATAACACCGCCAAAATTCAACTCTGCCATTTCTTTTTACTTAGTTGTGCAACCGAACACAAATTCGGTCGCGTTGTTATTATTTATTATTTGTTATCTCTTTTTCTGTAAAATCGGCTACAAATGTACACAAATATTCTGATATCTCGGCATAAAAGAACTATTTGTTACAGAATTTCACTCTACTGCGACAAACAACTTCGCCCTCGGGATTCTCGCCACCAATATTCTTACGAACTTCAATGGCATAATCATCTTCGGCCAACGTGTCTACGAAGAAACTCAAAGTATCCCCGAAATAACTTTCAGCCACATAAGCCATCTCAAAACGAGCGATGCGTTTCTTGGTCAAATAGTCTAAAGTAAACAAATCCAAGATATGCTCAATATACTTGATGCTATTGACGTGGCCATTCACATCAATATCACTATAATAAGTGCTGATGGTACGGGCCGGAACAGGTGCAGATACTTTTATTCTTCCGGGTTTGTCGATAGGACATTCCTTATCGGCCACAATGTAATCTACAATCGTACCGCCGTGCAATTCCAAAAGATCGGCCGGTTTACGAGTATTCAAATCAATCATCGCCCAAACCGAACGAGCATACCCCAATACGTTTCCCTCTGTGTCTTTTACACAGAAATTACGGTCGGTAAACAAACGATATACATTCTCCACCCATGTTTCGATGTCAAACTTATCGTATTGCGAAGGCATTTCTTGTAAATCAATAGCCAATCGTGAAAGTACCCACGTGTAGTTGTTTTCATTGATATGAGCCATACCAAAACCGCGGTCGGCAGCATGAAAACCGGCACAATTCAACAAATGATTACCCAAAACGCCAAGTGAAAGTTTTCCGGCGAAGTCTGTGTGAAAAGGCTCCACCACAAATGGGTATTTACCTATCTTATTCTCGCTCATGTTATGTCGTGTTTTGTGTTTGATTTATTCGTTATGTCCCTTCAATTGTTCATAGCAATGTCTGCGCTCCTCTAGGAAACGATCCAAATATTCCACGTTGCTGCGAGTAACTGCAATACGACCGGAACGAACATACTGAAGTACACAATTGTATTCGTTAAGTACATAATATAAGGAAAGGATATCGTCCGTCATACCCATCTTGGTTACTACTGTATAAATGGGATTCACCTCCATTATTTGGGCACCATGCTTACGTACGGCACGAGAAATTTCGGGATTCTTCATCACCTCAGGAGTAGACAACTTATAAAGTCCGGCCTCAGTAATAAACACCTCATCGTCCATAAAGTAGTTAGCTTGAAGTACATCTATTTTCTTTTCTATCTGCTTGGTAATGATGTTGATCTGGTCTTCGGTACTCCAACAAGTGATGGTATATTTATGCACTCCCTTAATACTACTTGCCGACACATTTAGACTCTCTATATTTACTTGACGTCGTGTAAACACAGCCGTTACCTGATTCAAAAGACCTGCAAAGTTCTCAGAGAAGACCAAAAGCGTATATAATTTCTTTTCTTGTTCCATATCTAATTATTTGAAACTTATCGTTTAATCTCCAACACCATATCATCCACATCATTACCCGGACAACACATAGGCAACACATCGCCCTCGTTGATAACAGCCACATGAAGCAGATACGGGCCATCAGTTTCCAACATCTTGGCAATAGCACCTTGTAGATCCTCGCGTTCTGTTACCAAAGCATTCGGAATACCATAAGCCGAAGCAATCATGTTGTAATCGGGATTCATCATAGGAGTAAATGAATATCTATGTTGGAAAAACATCTCCTGCCATTGACGCACATTACCAAGATATTCGTTATTCATCAAGATAATCTTTACAGGACTCTTTTGCTCCATAATAGTTCCCAACTCTTGGATGGTCATTTGCATACCACCATCACCAAGGAACAAGCAAACTGTACGATCTGGCGCTCCAAATGTAGCACCAATAGCCGCCGGAATACCAAACCCCATAGTGCCCATACCACCGGAAGTAATGATACTTCTCTTCTCAGTAAACTTGAAATAACGCGCAGCCATCATTTGATTCTGCCCCACATCAGTAACCAATACCGCCTTGTTTTGGGTCATCTCCGATACACGACGAACCACCTCGCCCATCTTTATCGGTCCGGTAGTTGGATTTATTTCGGGCTGAATCACCATGTTGTTTTCTCTCTCTGCAGGTATAGAGAATGAATCTATCCACTCTTTATGGTTACTCTCCTTCAACAAAGCAGCAACAGCAGGTAAAGTTGTCTTGCAATCTCCCATTACAGCCACATCCACCGACACGTTCTTTCCCACTTCGCCCGGATCAATTTCGAAATGAATTTTCTTGGCCTGAGTTGCGTAAGTAGATAGTTTTCCCGTAATACGATCGTCAAAGCGCATTCCGATTGCAATGAGCACGTCGCACTCCTGAGTCTTTACATTGGCAGCCAAACTTCCGTGCATACCCAACATTCCCACATTTAGAGGATGATCAGATGCTAATGCAGACAAACCTAAAAGAGTACAGCCGGCAGGAAGATTAGCTTTCTCGATAAAAGCCTTCAATTCTTGTTGGGCCTCACCCAACTCAACGCCCTGTCCCACCAAAACCAATGGACGCTTGGCGTTGTTTATTAAATCGGCAGCTTGTTGGATCGATTCCGGTGTTGTCTTAGGAATAGGTACATAGCTACGAATAAAGTCAACCTTCTCGTTCTCGTAGTCCACATATCCCACTTGCGCATTCTTCGCGAAGTCTAAAACAACCGGACCAGGACGTCCACTACGTGCTATGTAGAACGCACGACTTACAGCCCATGCCACATCCTCAGGACGACGTATTTGATAAGACCATTTAGATATAGGTTGTGTCACACCCACAAGGTCACACTCTTGAAAAGCATCTGAGCCCAAAAGTGCGGTGCTAACCTGGCCACAAATAACCACAAGCGGTGTACTATCCAACATAGCATCAGCAATTCCTGTAATGGTATTTGTAGCTCCGGGACCACTTGTCACCAAGGCCACACCAACTTTGCCAGACACGCGTGCATAGCCTTGAGCCGCATGTGTGGCACCTTGCTCGTGGCGCACCAGTACATGATTTAATTGCTCTTTATAGTCGTACAAGGCGTCGTACACAGGCATAATGGAACCACCGGGATAGCCGAAAAGTGTTGAAACATTCTCATTAACCAAGGCGCGCATCAAAGCCTCTGCACCTGTAATTCTTTCTTTCGCCATAATATGATTATGATTGTTTCTAATGCTTATTCTTTTACTATACGTATACCACCCTTATCGGCCGAAGTCACCATCGAAGCATACGCCTTCAATGATTTGGGCACCACGCGGTTGCGGGTCATCGGACGTTGCGCACGAGCAGCAAGTTCTTCATCGCTCAACTTCACGTTGATACTGCGTGATGGAATATCTATCTCAATAATATCGCCGTCTAAGATTTTTCCGATGTTACCACCGGCCGCAGCCTCAGGCGAGATATGTCCGATACTTAGGCCTGATGTACCTCCCGAGAAACGTCCGTCAGTAATCAAAGCACATTCCTTTCCCATATGCTTGCTCTTGATGTACGAAGTTGGATAAAGCATCTCTTGCATTCCAGGACCACCTTTCGGACCTTCGTGGGTGATCACAACAACATCGCCACGTACAACCTTTCCACCCAAAATGCCCTCGCAAGCATCTTCTTGTGAGTCAAACACCTTAGCTGGTCCGCAGAAGTGCCAGATACTTTCATCTACACCAGCCGTTTTTACTACGCAGCCGTCTTGGGCTATGTTACCAAAGAGTACGGCCAATCCGCCGTCCTTCGTATAAGCATGGGCTACGTCGCGAATACATCCCTCAACGCGGTCAGCATCCAATGTGGGATATACGTTATTTTGCGTTCCCATCTTGTTGCTAAATACACCAGCCGGTGCACTACTATAGATTCGACGTGCTTCTTCATCTACTTCGGCGCCACTGATATCGTATTTCTTCAGGTCTTCTCCAAGGGTTGAGCCGTTCACACGTTTGCAAGATAGGTCAAGAAGTCCTTCTTTTCCCAACTCGGCCATAATATTCAAAATACCGCCGGCACGATTACATTCCTGCATCGAGTATTTTTGTGTGTTCGGTGCCAATTTGCAAAGACAAGGTACTTTTCGGCTCAACGCATCGATGTCGCACATCTTAAAGTCCACACCGGCTTCATTGGCCACAGCCAACAAATGAAGTACCGTATTTGTAGAACCACCCATAGCAATATCCAAGGTCATGGCATTTAAGAACGCAGCACGTGTAGCGATGCTCAACGGCAACACACTTTCATCACCTTCCTCATAATATTTATAGGCATTCTGCACAATTAACTTAGCTGCATCGCGGAACAACTGAATACGATTAGCGTGTGTTGCCAAAATAGTTCCATTTCCGGGCAAAGAAAGTCCTAATGCCTCGGTCAAAGAATTCATAGAATTAGCAGTAAACATACCGGAGCAACTTCCGCACCCCGGGCACGCATGTTCTTCAATTTGATTTAGCTCTTCCTGACTTACGGAGCTATCGGCACCCTTAATCATTGCTGTAATCAAATCGAGATTCTCTCCGCGCCACTTGCCTGCCTCCATCGGGCCACCGGAAACGAAAACTGTAGGAATATTCAAACGCATGCTGGCCATCAACATTCCCGGAGTGATTTTGTCGCAGTTGGAAATACACACCAAAGCATCAGCCTTGTGAGCATTCACCATATATTCCACGCTGTCAGCAATAATGTCGCGTGAAGGCAAAGAATACAGCATACCATCGTGCCCCATGGCAATGCCGTCGTCAATGGCAATAGTATTAAACTCGGCTGCATAACAGCCCAACTTCTCTATCTCAGCCTTTACAAGCTGACCTATCTCGTGCAGATGCGTATGTCCAGGCACAAATTGGGTGAACGAATTGGCAATAGCAATAATTGGTTTACCAAACTGTTCGCGCTTCATGCCGTTAGCTACCCATAATGCACGGGCACCGGCCATACGACGTCCTTCTGTGCAGAAGGCACTGCGTAATTTATTTTTCATGAGTCAATCTTATTTTCTTTATACCTTAATCATTTCTCTGTCCTTTGTTCATCTACAAAGAAAGGACATGATTTTGCAAATTTAATCCGTTTTTTCGTATAAAGCAAACTAAATGTTTGCAAAATAGGCTTTTGAAGTAGAAAATGTAAGAGAAACACAGACATTTAATAAACTCTTAATGAGGAAAATCTTTTCATAGTATCGTTTTTTGTCGTAACTTTGCCGAACATATAAACCTAATTATAATACGTAAACAAAATGAGTACAAGTACAAACAAATACATCACAGTAGCATACGAGTTGTATACAGAGATGGACGGCCAACAAGAAATGGTTGAAAAAGCCACTGCAGAACACCCTTTTCAATTCATTTCAGGCATGGGCACCACATTGGATGCCTTTGAAGCACAAATTGCTCCGTTAAGCAAAGGCGACAAGTTTAACTTCACCTTGAGTGTAGATGAAGCCTATGGCCCTTTTGAACAAGAAAGAGTAATCGAAGTAAGCAAGGACATATTCAAAATCAACGGACACTTTGACAAGGATCACATCTATCCCGGGGCTGTTGTACCTTTGATGAACGCCGATGGTGCACGTTTCAACGGAACTATCTCTGAAGTTCAGGACACTACAGTGACTGTTGACCTAAATCACCCATTGGCCGGCAAGGCATTGAACTTTGTGGGAGAAGTAACTGAAAGCCGCGAAGCTACTAAAGAAGAAATCCAAGGTATGTTAAACAGACTCAGTGGCGAAGGCGGTTGTGGCTGTGGTTGCTGTGGAGGTGGATGCGACGACGATTGCGACTGCGAAGGTGGCGAAGGCGGTTGCGGCTGCGGACACTGCCACTAATAAAGACCTAACAAACGGCATCTCATGAGCAATTCCTTTGGAAACATATTTCGTTTGACGAGCTTTGGCGAAAGCCACGGACCGGGTGTAGGAGGTGTTATTGACGGTTTCCCGGCAGGCATTGAAGTAGACCTTGATTTTATTCAAAGTGAACTTAACCGACGCCGCCCCGGACAAAGCAAGCTAACGACTCCACGCAAGGAGTCCGATAAAGTAGAATTCTTGTCGGGTATTTTTGAGGGACGTTCTACCGGTTGCCCCATAGGTTTCCTTGTGCAAAACGCCAACCAACATTCCACCGACTACGACAACATTCGCAACGTATATCGCCCTTCACATGCCGACTATACGTACACTCAGAAATACGGACTACGCGACCATCGTGGCGGCGGACGCTCGTCGGCACGCGAAACCATTGCTCGTTGCGTAGCCGGAGCCTTGGCCAAATTAGCACTGAAACAATTAGGCATAAGTATAACAGCCTATACATCACAAGTGGGTAACATAGCTCTTCCCCACGATTATAAAGCGTACGACCTCACCCTGACAGAAAGCAACGATGTGCGCTGTCCAGATGCAGAGATTGCCGAAAAAATGGCCACGCTCATTTCGGAAGTAAAAGCCGAAGGCGACACCATTGGAGGCATCATCTCATGCATCATCAGAGGCTGCCCTGTAGGATTGGGCGAGCCAGCCTTTGGCAAGCTTCATGCTGCTCTAGGCAATGCCATGTTGAGCATCAATGCCGTAAAGGGATTTGAGTATGGCATGGGGTTTTCGGGCGTCAGCATGCGTGGAAGTGAACAAAATGACGTATTCTACAACACCGAGCAAGGTGTTCAAACCCGTACGAACCGAAGTGGTGGTATACAAGGCGGAATAAGCAACGGAGAGGATATCTATTTCCGTGTAGCCTTCAAACCTGTTGCCACTCTTCTGCAAGAGCAGGAAACGGTTACGATTGACGGCGCAAGCACCACACTTAAGGCCCGCGGGCGTCATGATGCTTGTGTACTACCAAGAGCCGTGCCCATTATAGAAAGCATGGCAGCAATGACTATACTGGACTATTACCTACTAAATAAAGCTACAAGATTATAGTCTTCCTCTCAAAAAATGCCAACGTTTGTAGAGAACGATTGTCATTTCAAAGCACACCGACTATCTTCAAAATAACTTATATAAGGAAAAGTAGTTTGATTCATATCTTATTCTCTTTGTGAAGTTAAGTCGTAGTTTTTTATGTATAACCGCCCTCCCAATAGTGTTTGGGAGGACGGTTCTTTTTTTAGTAACCCCTCACCATCCGGCACACAACTTCCCATTTTCACGGCCACACTCATTCGGCCCCACGAACTCTTACTTCTATCGCATATTGTATTAAAAAGTGGAATTTGCATTGCATAATCCGAGAGAAAAGTATAGATTTGCCTTCATCTAAATCTATTATCATGACAAAACATTTTCTTCTCTCCGCATTAGTTGGCCTTTTCATAACCTCAAGTTTGTATGCACAAAACAAAATCATAGAACTTTGGCCCGATAGTATACCCGGTGCCATAAAAGCAAAAAGTGAACACAGGCTGGACAAAAAAACAGAAAAGAATGTAATTCGGTTAGTAGAAGTAACCAATCCGACCTTGGAAGTATGTGAGCCTCAAGGATTCAAAAACGGCATGGCTGTAGTGGTATGTCCCGGTGGTGGCTATCATG
>JAFOXE010000174.1 GCA_017425765.1 Paraprevotella sp.
CAATGCTTGTAGCTGCTGGTTGAAGAAGGGGATGTCTAAAGCATGTAACGACTCAAAATCATACTCTCCGTTCTCGTCCTTGGGAGTGTCCACACGGTTAACAAAGTAGTCGTCAAGCGATATTGGGTAGGGGAAAATTCCGTTCGCCATTAACTGTACCGAAAGACGTTTACTAAAAGTGGTTTTCCCGCTTGACGAAGGTCCGGCAATAAGCACCAACTTTACATTGGAGCGACGTTGTATCTCGTCGGCTATATTTGATATCTTTTTTTCCTGCAGTGCTTCCGACACATTGATAAGGTCGGTGACACGTCCCACACGACATACTTCATTAAAGTCGCCCACGGTGCGCACGCCCAATATATCCTGCCATCTATGGTGCTCTCGGAAGATGTCCAACATCTTCTTTTGGTCGACGATTTCCTCCAACTTCCACGGCTCCTTTCGGGAAGGGATGCGAAGAAGTAAACCATCGTAATAAGGTAGTATATCGAACACCTTAAGCTGACCCGTAGAGGGCAACAACGAGCCATAAAAATAATCTACCGCATCATCCAATATATAATAATGTGTGTATATGTTTCCCATACTTTTGAGCAACTTCACCTTGCTATTCATACCGTGGTCGGCAAACAATTTCACGGCTTCCTCGGTAGGACTTTGCACTCTGCGGAACGGGAGGTCGGCGTCTACAATCTCTTGCATCCGTCTTCGGATATTAGCTACATCTACCTCTTGTACCGGACGTCCGATAAGTAAATTACAATAATATCCTCGCGACACAGGAGCATTGATGCGAATCTCACCCTTGGGATAAAGTTCACTCACTGCCTTTACAAGTACAAAGAATAAGGAACGAGTGTAGGTGCGCATACCGGAAGACGAAGTCAAATCAAGAAACTCCACATCCTTATTATTAAAGAAACGATATCGTAATCCTTCTACCTTATTGTTCACCTTGGCACTTACCGGACCATAAGGCATATTCAAATTTAATAGGTCGAAGACTTCCAAAAGCGTGCTCCCAATAGGAACATTCACGGTTTTTTTGTTATTTTTGCAACGTACTTGCAGCATTTTTGACGCTTCCATAAGTTCTGATTTTAATATGGGACTTATAAAAGTACACATTACGAGATGAAATCAAGAAAGATGCACTCTTAAAAATACAAAAGACGATGACGGTTTTAGCTTTTTTAAAACTTCTTGGATGCCTGAGCTTGCTCATGTACGGTATGAAATTGCTTAGTGAAGGGCTGCAGAAAATGGCCGGAAATCGATTGCGACACGTTCTTGACACCTTGACTACCAACCGCTTGTCGGCCCTGCTCTCGGGAGCATTAGTAGCCCTTATAATTCAATCGTCTACAGCCACCTCGGTAATGACTATCGGTTTTGTTCATGCTGGTATGTTTAGCTTTGCACAGGCCTTGTCGGTGATTATGGGTGCCAGTGTAGGCAACACATTCATTGCATGGCTCATGGCTGCGGAGTTCAACTTCTCGCTTAGTGATTATGTTTATCCTCTTTTATTGATAGCAATCTGTTTGATCTATTCCCGTGAGAAACGTTCGGCGGGCGAATCACTCTTTGGATTATGCTTTACATTCCTCGGCTTAGGAGGGCTCTACGCATTTGCTGCAGAAATAGATCCGATTGTAATTGAGCAGACCTCTCTATTTTTCTCGGCTATGGGTGAAGGATATGGAGCCTTTGCTGTCTTTTTGTTTATCGGTGCATTAATCACCATTTTGGTGCAGTCGTCGGCAGCATTGATGGCTACGTCAATGATTCTTTGTTCCACGGGCATTTTGTCAATATACTGTGGTGTAGCTCTTGTGATGGGTGAGAATATTGGCCGTGCCATCCTCACCTTGAACGCAGCATCCTCTGCCGGTCTTGCAGCCAAACGCACGGCAATGGCACAGTTGGTATTTAATGTGTTTGGTGTAACATGGGCTTTCTGGCTCTTTCCTATCTTCGTGAACGAGATATGTCAACTAGTGCATTACGAAGCGCACCCTACAGCTCCCGGCCACAACAATCTGGCCTATGTATTAGCTGCCTTTCACACTTGTTTCAACATATGTAATGTGGTGCTGTTCGTGTGGTTCATCAAACCATTGGAACAACTACTTAATCGCGTGGTGAAACCTACAGAAAAGACCGAGGAGGAGGACGACGAACTGAAATACATTACTTGTGGTTTGCTTACCACACCGGAACTTTCTATCCTTGAGGCGAAGAAGGAAATCATGAACTATGCTACCCTTACGAACAGAATGTTTTCACAAGTCCGTTTATTGTCGAGCGTAAACAAACTAAACGAATTCAACCAATTGTTTACGAGAATAGAACGTGGTGAAACCGTAAGCGACGACATGGAAGGAGAAATTGCAAATTATCTTAATGAGGTAAGTGATGATCGCTTAAGTTCGGCCACCAAAAACCGAATTAGATGCATGCTTCGCGAAGTATCGGAAATAGAAAGTATCGGCGACAGCTGCTACAACATAGCACGAACAGTTGCTCGCAAAATTCAGAGCAATGAACGATTCACAGAAAAACAAACTACGCATCTCCACCAAATGTTCCAATTGACAGAACATGCCCTTCAGGAAATGACCAAATTGCTCTCTGCAAAAAACACCCCAAAAGAGGCAGCCAAATCGTTCTACATCGAACAAGAAATAAACAACTTCCGAAAACAACTGCGTAGTTTGAACATCATAGATATCAATAACCACGAATATACATACCAAGTGGGAGCTATGTATATGGACATTGTTAACGAGTGCGAAAAGTTGGGAGATTATGTGATAAACGTAGTGGAAGCAAGGCTTGAAGAAGGCGCTGCCCACGACTAAACCTAAAAAAAATCCCGTCACATGAGTATTTTGTCATGTGACGGGATTTTTTATATGCAGACCTCTGCAAAAACAGATGCTCATCTCGAAGCAACGAGGCCTACGTGTCAGTGAAACATGGCGTACGTGTAGAGGGTATCTACACGTACGTGTTATTCTTCTACAACCTCGAAGTCGTCTTTACCTACTCCGCATAATGGGCAAACCCAATCCTCCGGAATGTCTTCGAAAGCTGTGCCGGGTTGAATACCTGAATCCGGATCGCCTACCTCAGGATTGTACACCCATTGGCATACTGTACATACATATTTTTTCATAAATTTGTTCTTATTTTTGTTATACCATCTAGTTTATAATCTCATTGTTTGATGCAAGTATAATGTTTTTATCGTAATCTAATTGCAAATAGACCTACAGATTTCGTTTTTTTAACAACCTTATGAGCTCGGCCACACCTTCGGATGCACCTTTATTGATATGCACCAAACGGCTCGGGTCGTGCCACATCACCTCGTTCGGGTCTATTAGGTAGATTGGAATATGACGAGGAACATAGTTGAGTAAGCCCGCCGCCGGATATACATTTAACGACGTACCAATCACCACAAACACATCAGCATCTTGTGCCAAACGAATAGCATCTTCTATCATCGGAACCGACTCACCGAACCATACAATAAACGGACGAAGTTGTGTACCGTCGGCCGCCAAATCACCGATTTCAACTTCATACTCGTCCTCATTCAACTGCTTAATATAATGAGGATTATTAGGTTCTCTGCTCGATGTCACCTTCGTTAATTCACCATGCAGATGCAACACATTTCGACTACCGGCACGCTCGTGTAGGTTATCCACATTCTGCGTCACAATGTGCACATCATACTCGCCTTCCAACTCAGCCAAAAGCTCGTGACCACGACAAGGTTGCACATCCAACAACTGCTTACGACGACAGTTATAGAACTCTGTAACCAACCGTGGATTACGTGCATAGGCCTCCGGTGTGGCCACATCCTCCACGCGGTACTTTTCCCACAAGCCACCTGCATCTCGAAAGGTTTGAATGCCACTCTCGGCCGACATTCCCGCTCCGGTCAACACAACAATTTTTTCCATCTATTATGCTTATTTTATACTCAAATGTACAAAAAAACGAACAGATTTCCAACAAATTGTCAAATAAAACATTTACCTTTGTGCCCTTGATTAGAAAACATTAATAAAACAATAATATGGACAAAATTAGTTATGCCTTGGGTTTAGGCATCGGACAACAATTAAAAAGCATGGGCGCCAACGATCTTAGCATCGACGATTTCGCTCAAGCAATTAAAGATGTATTGGAAAACAAAGAACTCGTTGTGTCACACCGCGACGCTCAACAAATTGTAACCAAATACTTTCAGGAAAAAGAAGAGAAGATGAATGCCGAAAAAGCAGAAAAGGGCAAGGCAGCTAAAGCTGCAGGCGAAGAATTCTTGAAAGAGAACGGCAAAAAAGAAGGCGTGATTACAACTGCCTCCGGTTTGCAGTACATGGTACTTCAAGAGGGTAGCGGAAAGAGCCCTAAAGCCACCGACAAGGTACGCTGCCACTACGAAGGTATGCTTATCGACGGAACCTTATTCGACAGCAGTTTGCAGCGCGGCGAACCTGCCGACTTCCCTCTTAACGGAGTAATCGCAGGATGGACAGAAGGTGTTCAATTGATGAAAGAAGGAGCAAAATATCGTTTCTTCATCCCCTACCTATTGGGATATGGTGCCAACGGAGCCGGAAGCAGCATCCCTCCTTACAGCACCTTGATTTTCGATGTAGAACTTATCAAGGTTCTCTAAACATCGACACAACCTTAATAGTTAAACCACAAAAAAATAAATAAGACATGAAAAAAATTAGTTTACTTTTTGCAGCTGCATTGACAACTGCTTTCAGCATGACCTCATGCACCTCATCAACTCCAAAGGCCGACCTTAACAACGAAATTGACTCATTAAGCTACGCTATCGGTTTGGCC
>JAFOXE010000018.1 GCA_017425765.1 Paraprevotella sp.
AAGTCCCCTGCTTTTTGTGTTTTCTGCCGAGTCGTTTTCGCAGATGTTTCGCCGTGCCCGTTATGCCAAGGAGTATGCGGCTTATCAACGCGTGTTGGGCGAACAAGTGATGCGCAAGCAGGGGGTAACCCTAAAGAAACGAGGAGAGTTGCTCGAAAAAAAGAGCGAGATGAATAAGTTGATGCATGAGGTCATGGCGCAACGAACGGCATTGCATGCGGAGCATGCCCAGCAGAAAAAGGCGGTGGAAGGGCTGAAACGCAAGCAAAAGGACCTGGTGCAACAAGTGAACAAGCAACGAAAGCAATTGGCTGCTTTAGACAAGAAAATCGACGAACTTGTAGCCTACGAGATAGAGCAGGCACGAAAACGTGCTGCGGCCGAGGCCGCCAAAAAGGCTGCTGCTGAAAATGCAAAAAAGAAAAGTGCTACGCCTGCCACTGCTCCTAAGGAGAAGGTGGTGGCAAAAGCCGAACAAACTCCTGCAAAAAAATCTTCCGACAAGTGGATAACTCCTGAAGATTATCGCTTGAACGGTACGTTTGAGAAAAATAAGGGTCGCCTTCCGGTACCCATCACCGGTGTGTATATGTTGGGCAACCGATTTGGTACATATAATGTGCCCGGCTTGAAAGGGGTGAAGTTGGACAATAAAGGAACCAACTACATAGGTCGTACCGGAGCTCGTGCCCGCGCCATCTTTGAGGGTGAGGTGTCTGCAGTGTTTCAGATGGGCGACACCAAAAATGTATTGATTCGCCACGGTAGTTACATTTCCGTGTATTGCAATCTTTCTTCGGTAATTGTGAAGAGAGGACAAAAGGTACGTGCTCGCGATTTGATTGGTGCGGTGGCCAAGGACGAAAGTGGAAATTGTGTGCTGCATTTCCAATTGCGTAAGGAAACCACCAAGCTCAATCCCGAGTTGTGGTTGGCCAGATAATCTTATATATATATTAAGGTGGAATTCATCTGCCAATTACAAAAACGACAGAACATCGTTATAACGTAACGAAAAAAGTACTATATTTGCTTGTAGATATAAGCGAAGCGGAACATTATGGCAAACTCTTGGTCAACATACCCCTATATGGACGGTCGTAATCAGGCGATGGTTGATGCGACGTGCGGAGAGTCCCCCTATTATATACTTATAATCAAATAGTTAGCAGACGTCTGTCTGCGCCTTATATCGGGCGTTACAGCTTGACACCGAGTGTGTCGTGGCCGTAACGCTCTTTTTGCGTGTACACTAATTTTATTTAATAACATCAAAACAAACAAGTATGAAAACCTTACGTTTATTTGGAGCCGCTCTTGTGGCGATAGTGCTCAGCTTGGGAATGAGCAGTTGCGAAGACAATGAAGAAACAATCCCCTACGTGAATCCGTATCAGAACTATGCTCAACTGATAGTGGGTAAATGGTTCAATTTTACTCCGGAGGCGAGTGTGTTCAAAACCTTTAATGCTGATGGAAGTCTTAAGGTAATAGGTTATGACCATGAAACCGGGTGGATGGAAGATGATGGAATTTATCGTATAAATGGTAATCAAACCACAGAAATGATAAATAGAAATGGCGAGCAAATTCAGATTGTACGTGAGATCGAATTGATCAACGATAAATATATTATAAAGGCGGGAACTGAATTTGGAGAGAAGATTCACTATCGTGTAAAGGAAAACTTCGACATCAAGGGTAACTATACTTATCTAAATTCTGTAGCAAGAGTAGTACCGGCCGAAGGCAAAACCGCCCTTCAACTTCCCGAAGGTGTGAACTACAAGGGCCAAAACTTTATTCCGGTAGATGCCATGCACGGTGAACGTATTATTGCTGCCATGCAGAAGTTCTTCGAAGATGCCACCTTTGCAGAAAACGGAGCACTTATGCACACAATGGACGGCGAAGCCAAGACCAAGAACTACAGTTTGAATGGCAACGACCTAACCTTCAACTTGTACGAGGGTAGCGAAATCTATAACGTAAATGCCATATCGTTCCCCGATGAAGATGGCGACCGCCTCTTTATCATCATCCCCAAGCAAGCTGCATGGTTGGGCGGTATGGTTGACCTTGTGGAGAAGGAAACCCCCGGCCTCACCCTTAACGAGGCACAGATTGCCCAATTGGAACAAGAGTTTATGAGTACCTTCAAAACCTTCACCGTGGTGCTTTCGTTGAGCAAGAAATAAGCATCCCTTTCTACAAGGGCGCAAAAGAAGAGGTGCGTGTTGGTGAAAACACGCACCTCTTCTTTTGTTTATATGCTTTGCAAAATGGTGTAAAACACACGAGGGTGTGCATGCCCATTACCCGAGCGTGTAGTAGCCCTTTACACGATGGTGTGAAGACCACTTACACGGCGGTGTGTTTTTGAACGATTTGTTGGTTGTGACACATGCCCCATTTGCTGCGGTTTAGATGCTGAGGCCGTCCAACAATTCTACATACAATGCAATGGCTTTTTCAATCTCGTCCACTTTTATAAACTCGTCGGCAGTGTGCGAACGCGAGGAGTGCCCCGGTCCCATCTTGATACTTGGGAACGGCATTAGCGCTTGGTCGGATAAAGTGGGCGAACCAAACGGCGTGAGTCCGTGGCCGATAGCACGTTGTACGATAGGGTGGGTGAGGTCGATTCGCGAGGAGTTCAAGCGGAAAGAGCGTGCCTTTACATCGCCTTTGATGTGCGCACATGCTGTTTCGTAAATCTCTCTATTAGAGTAGTTCTCGTTGCTGCGTACATCTACAGTGAAGGTGCACTTGTCAGGAACGACGTTGTGTTGTGTTCCTGCATTGATGATGGTTACACTCATTTTTACATCCCCCAGCAACTCCGATGTTTCGGGAAAGCGGTAGGTGCGAAACCAATCAATGGCATCAAGAGCCTCGTATAGGGCATTGACCCCTTCATTGCGTGCGGCGTGCCCGGCCTTTCCATGGATGTCCACATCCAATACCATGAGTCCTTTTTCGGCCACTGCGGGTTGCATATCGGTGGGCTCGCCCACCAGTGCCAATGTGATTTGAGGTAGTAGTGGAAGTATACATTCAAGTCCGTTTTTACCGGAAACTTCTTCCTCGGCTGAAGCCAGGAAGATGAGGTTGTAGGCTTGCGGTCTTGTGTTTAGTACGCGGAAGGCTTGCAGTAGGCTCACCACGCTGGCCCCGTCGTCATTACTACCTAAACCATACAATGTGTTGCCCTCCATTTTGGCCTTAAAGGGATTTCGTGTCCAGGCTGCCACGGGCTTCACCGTGTCGATGTGTGCATTAAGTAGCAACGTGGGTTTTTGCTCGTCGAAGTGCGGGGCTATGCTCCACACATTGTTCAAATGGCGAGAGTATGTCAGGCCGTTTTTCTCCATAAAAGTACACAACACATCGGCAGCTTTTTCCTCTTCTCTGCTGATAGAAGGAGTGTTGATAAGCTGTTGTAGTAAATCTATGGCTTCGGAAGTAAGGGCTTTGCTATTCATTGTTCCTTTGTGTTTGTTTAGGACAAAGTTATACGATTTTGTGAAAAAAGAGAAAGAAAAAGTACAAATCTTATGGATAGTTTCAAATAAAACGGTTATATTTGTACTGATTAAAAACCATTATTATGCAGAATAATTATCCTTTCTCTGTTCTTGTTCATGAACAAGCAAAGCGATATGGAACAAAAACCGCCTTGTCGTATCGCGATTACGACAAACAAGTTTGGGTTCCTATTTCATGGAATTCTTTCTCCGACACCGTGCGCAAAGTTTCTAATGCCCTTTTGGCAATGGGGGTTGGTGTGCAGGAGAATGTTGCTGTCTTCTCACAAAATAAGCCTGAGTGTTTGTATGTGGATTTTGGAGCCTACGGAATCCGTGCAGTAACCATTCCGTTCTATGCAACAAGTTCCGAGGCGCAGGTTAAATATATGGTACAGGATGCCGACATCCGATTTGTTTTTGTGGGCGAACAATATCAATACGATACCGCATTCCGTGTATTGCCTTCAACCAACACGATGCAGAAATTGATCATCTTC
>JAFOXE010000175.1 GCA_017425765.1 Paraprevotella sp.
AGGGATGCTTACCCGAGCGTCTTGTTATACTTTACACCACGGTGTGTTTTCAGCCACTTGTGTGGGCTTATGATTTGTCTTGTGAGCTGCATTTCTGTTGTTGCACTTTTTCCAGAATTTTAGCCATCTTCTTACATGCCTTTTCCAAACTTTCCATCAGATTAGGGCTCTTCAAGAAACAATCTGCATTTTCCTCGGGTTCATAAAAATCCTCGTTCTTTCCGTAACAATAGGTTTGCAGTAGTTGCAGATTTTGCCAATGGTCGTAGGTCAGAAATTTTGTCAGAATGTTTCGGTGCTCACGCTGCATGGCTATAATCAAGTCGGCGTCATGCAGCATTTCGTGTGTTAAGAATTTTGGTTTCGCTGGAGTTGTGGGTTCCTTCGGATGCTCTCCCCGTTTTGACATGGCTGTCCATATATCCATTTCTGTTTCATGGATACAGGCCGATTGTACTTCTATGCCCTTTATACCATTTTCTTCAAGAATCCTTTTTAGAATCTGCTCGGCCATGGGATGGTTACCTTTACCGCATGGTTCAATGATTAGCACTTTCATGACTTTGGGTGTTGAGATTTGTAAATAGAAAAAGTAGCGAGTCACTGTTTTGTGCCACGAATCTATTCTTTTTTCACTGAAGCTTCATCATTTTGCACGCAGATTTAAGGTAATTTCTACGATGATAAGGTTTGTTTTCAGTAGGTGTTTACAAGGGTTAAAAATGAGAGCGCACACACCCTGCTTGGGGCGTATGCGCTCTGTATGTGCTGCACGGGAATTATTTTTTGCTGTGTGTTTAGTTTGTCTTTTGCTCGGTGGCCTCGATTGAAATAGTGGTGAATTTATCGTTGTTCTTAGAATTGCTATCCTTCTTGTCAAAGAGTCCGTACGTGGTACGGAGCACCTTAAACTCGGTACGACGGTTCAAGGCATTGCACACATTTTGTTCTTCCTCGGGAAGACTCATGATGAATTGCTCGGTGAGGGTGTCGTTTTCGTGCAAGAAGGTGTAGGTTTCGGTAAGTTTTTTGCGTATCACCTTGGGGCGACTCTCGCCGTAGCCCACAGGTGTGAGGCGTTCGGCCTCGATGCCGTGTTCAATAAGGTAATTTACCACCGACTCGGCACGACGTTGCGACAGACGTAGGTTGTAAAGGTCGTTACCTCTAAAGTCGCAGTGTGCACTAAGTTCAATGGTTACGTTGGGATTTTCGGTGAGTAGGGTCGCCAATTCGTCCAATGCTTGGGTGGACTCGGGAGTTAAGTCAGCCTTGTCGAACTCATAGAACACATTGTTTACCAGCACTGGGGCAGTAAGAGATGCGAGGGGGAACTGCAATGTGTATTCTTGACTTACACTATCAACGCCTATGCGCAAATCTTCTTTGTGGTTCAAGAAACCTTTGCAGGTGCCTAGGAATACATAGTCTACATTCGGCTGTATTTGTTGTGTGAACGAACCGTCGGGTTTTACGTTTAGTTTTAGGTTGGTTCCATCGTTACCCACCATATAAACAAGTGCGTCGGGTAGTTCGTATCCATCTTTCTCGTACACCCAGCCTTTTACGGTTTGCAATATCTCGGGACATTCAAAGCTCATGATGTGATCCCAACCGCGTGCATCGCCACGATTGGAGCAGAAATATCCTCGGTTGTGAAGTCCTTCAAACGTCATTCCAAAGTCATCGCCTTGCGAGTTCATGGGCGATTTTAGGTTTTCGATGGTCCATACGTCGGTGGTGTCGCACACGGCGCGGAACAGGTCAAGGCCTCCCATCCCCATGTGGCCGTTGGACGAGAAATAGAGCTCACCATTAGGACGAAAAGTAGGGAACATTTCGTCGCCGGGGGTGTTTATGCTTGGACCTAAATTTTCTACGGCACCTACACCGCGACCGCCAATCTCGGTGCGCCAGATGTCAAGCCCACCATGGCCTCCGGGTTGGTCAGATACAAAATACAACCACTTGCCGTCGGGCGATACAGCGGGGTGGGCATAAGAGGAAAGTGTGTCTTTGCTTATTTCTAGGAGTTGAGGCTTTCCCCATGTGGCATCCGAACGCGAAGAGGTATAAATCTGTGCGAAACGAGGGTAGTCGGCATCGTAGGTACAGCGTGTAAGGTACATAGTCTTTTCGTCGGGCGAAAGGGCGCATGCACCTTCGTCGTACTCACTGTTTACTTCTGATTCGATGCGTTCCGGTTGGCTCCATTTTCCTTTGTCGTCCTTCTTCGACATAAATACATCGGCACTCTTTATGCCGGTGATGCCACTTAGTTCATCACCGGTTGCTTGGGAACGGGTAGAAGTGATGTAGAGTATATCAAAATCTTCGCCGGCAAGTACAGGGGAGTAGTCTGAGCGTGGTCCGTTGAATATGGACTGCTTCTTGACGGTGTAGTTTGTGGGTCTTTTCTTCCAGATGGGCGCCATCGTACAACCTTGTATACCATTAAGCGACAAGGTGTCGGATGGTGCGATGTTTAGATAAAGCTCGTAATTTTGAATGGCTTTTTTGTAGTCGCCGGTCTTACGAAGCATTTCGGCTAGATAGAAATACACGGTGCTGTCTTGGCACTTGTATCGAATGGCATTTTGATAAGAGCCTATCGCCTTTGCCGTATGATTGATGCGGCGATAGCACTCGGCAGCCTTCAATGCACGCTCCCCACGTTTCTTTCTGTCCTTAAGTGGGGTGCGCGTGTAGGCTTTTTTATATTCCGCTGCGGCATCAAAATATTCGCCCCGTGCATAAAACTGGTTTCCTCGTTTCATGTGATTTTCTGCACCGCAACTTGCCAAAAGGACGAGCAGAAGTAGGGCTATTATAGGATGTATTTGTAGCTTCTTCATCATTAAAGAAACGAGAAGAGGCGTGGTTTATTGTTTGAAAGGGTGACGGAATGTGCATCCATTTTTCCACTCCGAGCAACCGAAGGCTGTATTCCCTTTTATAATCGTACCTTGGCCGCAAACCGGACAGGGCGCACCCACCACTATAGAATCTGTGGATGTGTTTCCTTTCTTGCGAATGGTACGCTTGGGCTTCTTCTCGGTGTCGGTGCTCTTTGATGCTGATTTCTTCTTACTTTCTTCGGGCGTTTCAGCTACGTGACGATTTGAATTGTCGGCCAACACGGTGTTCACCAAGTCGGTAACCATTTGCTTGAGTTCTGTAATGAAGGTTTGGGTATCGTAGTTTTTTTGTTCTATTTGTCGTAGCTTTTTCTCCCAGATACCGGTCAATTCAGCACTTTTCAACAATTCTTCGTGAATTAGGCCTATGAGTTCCACCCCCGTCTGGGTAGCAAAGAGAGCTTTACGCTTCTTTTGAATGTAACGACGTTTGAAAAGTGTTTCGATGATGGCTGCTCGAGTAGAGGGCCGTCCTATTCCGTTTTCTTTTAGCGCATCGCGTAACTCTTCGTCCTCTACCATACTACCTGCGGTTTCCATAGCTCGCAGTAAAGTGGCCTCGGTGTACGGTTTGGGAGCTGTTGTCCATTTCTCAGCTAGATCTGGTCGATGCGGACCACTCTCTCCCTTGGTAAAGGCCGGAAGTGTTCGTTCTTCTTCTGTATTTTGTTCGCTTTCTTCGGGTTGGGCTTGCGTATAGAGAACACGCCATCCTGGTGCGGTGATTTGCTTCCCCGTCACCTTAAAACTAATGCCTTCAACATCGCCAAGCACGATGGTCTGCAAGAAGTTGCAATCAGGATAGAATACCCCGATGAAACGGCGAGCAACCAGGTCATATACTTTCGCCTCCATGTCGGTCATGTTACGAGCTACAACTCCTGTGGGTATGATGGCATGATGGTCGGTTACCTTAGCAGAGTCAAAGACCTTTTTACTCTTGAGGAGTGGTTTATTTGCTAGCGGGGCTACAAATTCACTATATTGTACCAACCCTTTGAGGATGTTGGGGCATTTTGGGAAAATGTCGTCACTTAAAAATGTGGTGTCCACGCGAGGATAAGTAGTCAACTTCTTCTCATAAAGGCTTTGAATAACTTGCAGCGTTTGCTCGGCCGAGAATGCAAATTTCTTGTTACATTCCACTTGCAGTGAGGTAAGGTCGAACAAGCGTGGGGGTGCTTCTTTCCCTTTCTTTGTGGTGACGTCCACTACGGTGAAGGGCGCGTCTTGAATAGTTTCTAGGGCCTTCAATCCTTCTTCTTGCGAAGTAAATCCTCGACGTGCAAGGTCGTTCTTCCCCTTCTCATTTTTTGTTGTGGATTCACTGTTTTCGTCTTCTTCATCTTGCTCCATCACCGCCGTGAAGGTGGTATCTTTGTATACGGTTGTCAACACCCAATAGGGCTGTGGAGTGAAGTTTTCGATTTCGTATTGTCGTTTGACGATGAGGGCCAAGGTGGGTGTTTGTACTCGTCCGATGCTAAGCACTTGCTTGGGTGGAGCATATTTTAATGTATACAATCGTGTTGCATTCATGCCCAAGGTCCAGTCACCAATGGCACGACTCAGCCCCGCTTCATATAGCGACTGATATTCGCTTTGATCTTTAAGTGTATTGAATCCTTCGCGTATGGCCTCTTCGGTAAGTGAAGATATCCACAATCGCTTGACAGGGCATTTCGCTCCTGCTTTCTGCATCACCCACCGTTGGATTAGCTCTCCTTCTTGTCCGGCATCTCCACAGTTAATAATGGTTTCGGCGTTGGCCATTAAGCGTTCAATCGTGCGAAATTGTTTTTCTACCCCTTTGTCGTCTTTCAGTTTGATGCCGAACCGAGGTGGAATCATTGGCAGGGCTGATAGGCTCCAACTCTTCCATGTTGGGCTATATTCGTGGGGCTCCTTGAGCTCGCATAGATGTCCGAATGTCCAGGTCACTTGATAGCCATTACCTTCCATATATCCATCGTATGCTTTATTGGCGCCCAAGACGTGGGCAATGTCTTTGGCTACGCTTGGCTTCTCCGCTATGCAGACAATCATGAATCAATATTTAGGGGTTCGTTGTGCAAAGATAGTTCTTTTTACGTAAAAACCGCACTTTCATCAATGATGGGTGCGGCTTCCTTTTTAATTGAGTTTGTGATATGGTCACTATCTAACCATGGTTTTTTGCTTGTTATGGATATAGATTCCGGAACGCAACTTGCTCATTTCGTTTTTGTTTGTTGCTTTCTGAATCAGTCTTCCGTTTAGATCATATACGTTTCCGATGCCGTCCTTTTCATATTCCTCTACCATTGTGATTTGTGTTAGGATGTCCGGATTATGTACGGCGCGGAGTGCATCACGTAGGATGGAGTAGGCCTCCATCAAGGTATGATAGCTAGAGCCGGTTGTCGTATTTTTTGCTTGTTCGTTGGCTTCATTCAGCACGGTACGCACTTCGTTAGTAAGTGAGTTCCCGTTAAGGAGTTTATCCGCGGCTGTTTTCATCTCGCTCAATAGAGTGTAGATTTCCTCCTCTGTCCGATTGGCAGTGATGTTCTTCAAGGCAACATTATCTATACCTAAGAACTTCTCGCTTCCGTTTGAATTGTGTATGGCCGAGAAACCAAAAGTTACGGCCGAAGTGCCGTCGCAACGAAATGTAGTGGCGCCACTTTGCCAAAGTTCTGCATTTCCGGGTGCGCTTGTCGAGGCTTTTTCGGAAGAGGTTGTAGGCGAAGAAGGTTTGACCCATAAATTGCAATTACCACCCAGACCGCTTTGCCAAAGTTCTGCGCTCAATTGGTAGTATCCGGCTGGCAGCGTGTCGCAAATTTGTTGTAGTTCGACGGTGGAAGTTCCCCATTTTTGACGAACTAGATATGCATTTTTACCATCCTCGTTGGTGGTGGGAATATGGCTGTATAAACTAGCATACAAACAACTACTGTTTACGATGGTCATATCGTTGTTATTGCGGTTGGTGTAGTTTACAGTCCAACTTTCTGGTACATAAATAGCACGGTCAGCCTCCACTCCGGAGTTCGCAAGTGTGGAATACGATGCTTCGAAATCTCGATTTTTGATTGCATGACTATAGTCTATATTTAGCGTTTCGTCAGCTAATCGTATACCTTGTATGGTGCAAATTTCTTCAAGGGTCAGTGCTACGTTATACATTGCAAAGTTATCTAATGTACCAATATAATCTCCATTATCATTGGCATAGCTTGTATCCCACCATTGTGTGCGACCGATGTAGTTGCGCTCACAGGTAGTTTGTGCCGATAGCAAATACGGCTCGTTTATATTTTCTGTTCCGCTTGCGGCCAACACACCGTTTATATAAATACGGGTTAGTTTTGTCATTGCATCAAAGGTTACTGCCATTTTATACGTAGTTCCTTTTTCCAATGCAATGCTACTATTGGTCATAGTTGTAGTACCGCCTGCATATTTGATACCTGCAGAGAGTGCGTTGGCACGAAGAAAAAGGCTGTTGCCTGAATCGAAGCCGAAGTCGTAAAAGCGTGGTGCTTTGTCCAATAGATTTGGAGTAGCTTCTAGCAAAATGGTGTAACTGCGAAGGCTGTCCATAACTTCGGCCGGAGCAATTGCGTAACCGTTGTTACTGAATCCGGTTGCAGTATTCTTGGTTAGATTCAGTTGACCGTCGATTACGGCGGTCCCCATAATTTTTAAGTCGTTTCCTTTTCCGCTTAAGTCCTTCACGAATTTTTGTTCACTTTCGCTGTAGGTGTCGGTTGTTTCAAACGTATAGCTTGCCAGAAGGTTTTGTTCAATATCTCGTGGCATGGCTTTCACCACAAACTCTCTACTAATATTTCCGGTGGATGCAGTTAGGCGCACCTCTGTTTCCACTTCCGGAGCACGAAAGGTACCATCGATATTCACAATATCAGTGTGTGACGATGTCCAAATCACAGGTTCACTACCTACTTTTTCCGGCATCACCACATCCGTGAAGATTTCCTGCGGCATATGAATTACGTCCAGAGCCTTCATCTTAAGCGCATTCTTAACGCTTTCTTGTGTCATGTTTTCTCCATATACCACCGCACTATTCAGCGTTCCGGCATAGCCGCCAATTTCAAGTTTTTCTAATGTGATGCCTGTTACTTCGATTTTTTGATCAATCAATCCGTTGCGATATACTACAAGTGTATTACCGTTGTAGCTCATGCTGATGTTCACATCCGATAGTTTGGTTGGCCAATAGTCGCCGTTTGTTCCGTTTGCGTTGGTGGCCCAATTGTCGGAAGTATAGAATTTGTTCGTGCTATTATATCGTGTTCCTTTTATTATTATATAAGGTGTAACTGTGCTTTGGTCTAGGCCGTATGTAAAATCATTCGAGCTGATCAAGGTTCCGTAATACGCTTCAGGACTTACCTTCAAGTTTACGTTTAGGGTAAAACTTGTTAGGTTGGTTCCTTCTGTAAGTTCAAGTTTGTTTAAGTCGCTTGCCGATACAGCCCTTCCCCCAAACTCTTGTGCTGCCACAACTGCAGGAGTTGTGGTTATTTCTTTCCAATCGTAGTCGCAATGGATTGCCGTGGGATAACCCAAAGGATAACCTTGCTTCACCATCCAATAGTAATAATCTCCGTTCATCCATCCCAACTTAAGAGGTGAGTTCTCTGAGCCGGGCAGTACGAAAGGACGTACGTTGTTCTTCTTTGAGTTACGGGTTATTTGTTCTTTTGATGTAATAGTTCCGTTGTCGTCAAGTGTATATTTCCAGATTTCAAACACCTTGTTACCAGAATCTCCAGTGGTGGGGATTGACAAATAGATTATGTTTGGATTTGCAGGGTCAAGAGCTTCACCACCGCTGTAGCAGTGCTCTGTATTTGAAGGGTGGAATTTGCCACCACCATCTGCAAGGTCGGTTAATCTCCAGCTGCTTCCCGTCCATTTTGCATAATAATATTCATGTTGGGTCTTTCCGCCATTTATTTTCACCATGGCAATAACCGGTCGGTCTTGCTTGTCGCATGCTATTTGCCAAACCCAATCACGTAGGTTGCTGGGTGCATCCACGATGGTGTTGGGGTATTGACTCTTATAGCTGCTGGTCTTGTTCACGTTGAACTTTCCGTTGGCAATGGTTGATAGTATTTTACCCTTAATGTCCTCCAAAGTTAAGTTGGTGCTCACGCTTCCGTCGTCATTCTTTGTCGCGTTTAGGTTTATTACATTAAAATACAACCAGTTGGGTTGCTCGTTGTCGGGATGTCCTGTAGTATAGGTCATATACAACTTGTCCTTTCCATTACTGTAGTATTTTGCGTATGGGCGTGCTCCGGTCGATTGCACCATTTGATACGGTCCCCATTTGATACTCACGTTGTCATTGGCATCCGGGATGCTGATCTTAGCGATGGTAGGATGCCATCCCAATCCGCGCCAGCATAGATAGAAGTGTTCCGGGTCGTCGCTCAAGATGAACGGTGATGGATACGTTGTATTGTGGCTGGTGGTAATCTTTTTTTCTTCGCCCAAGCTTGTGATGTCACCCGGTTTCTTTGATACTCTGTAATAGAAGGCTGCTTCATCAGTGTGGCGTGAGTAGATAATCAAGATACGCTCGTCAGGTAGTACTAGGAATGAAGGATTGTTGTGGTCGTCCGGTTGAAAATACGAACGAACCAGAACTTCATTGCGTTTCCCGCTGCGGAAATCCATTTGTGTGGCTTTGATGTTGCCGTGTACATCAATATATCCCATGTAGGATGCATTGATGGTTCCGCTTTCGTTTTCATAGTGCAAGGCACGCGGGTCGGCAAACCAGCACCAAGCTCCTTCGTTTGTTACATTGTAGCCGCTGAACGACTCTTGTGCTCGTAACGAGGTGCACCATGTCACCAAGGCAAGCAGCAGACAAGTTGATATTTTTTTCATAATATATTGATTTTTAATATTCCAATATGCAAAACTACATTTTTTCACCCTACCTTACAACTTTTTATAAACCGAACTTTTCTTGAACACCCTTTTTTGTGTACGGAAACAGAACACCGTCGTTTTTTCGCTTTCTTTTCATGTTTTTAGTTCGTTCCCTATACCTTATTATATATATAGGAATTTCGTTCCTTTTTATTAGGATGTTTTTTCGCCTGCGATGGAACGAAATGGGTACTTCAATTTCACCATGGTTTGATAGATACAACAAAGACCAACTTCTGTGCGTTTTTGCAGAGAAGTTGGCCTTCGTTAATTAGATGTAGCTGCTTGTGCTTATGCTTCTTTATCCAAAAGGATCTTCATCATTTCGCAAGCCGAATATGCTACCGATGTTCCGGGGCCGAAGATGGCTGCCACACCGGCTTTATACAAGAAATCGTAGTCTTGTGCGGGGATTACACCTCCGGCAATCACCATAATGTCTTCGCGTCCCAACTTCTTCAATTCCTCAATTACTTGTGGAACAAGAGTCTTGTGCCCGGCTGCCAACGAGCTTACGCCCAAAATGTTTACGTCGTTTTCAACGGCTTGGCGTGCCGATTCCGCCGGTGTTTGGAACAATGGTCCCATGTCCACGTCGAAACCGCAGTCTGCATAACCTGTGGCGCAAACCTTGGCTCCGCGGTCGTGTCCATCCTGTCCCATTTTGGCTATCATAATACGTGGGCGACGGCCCTCTTGTTTTGCAAACTCTTCGGTTAATTCGCAGGCACGTGCAAAGTCGGCGTCTGCTTTACTTTCTGATGAATACACTTGTGATATGGTTCTGATTACTGCCTTATATCGTCCAACTACCGCTTCGCAGGCGTCGGAAATCTCTCCTAGTGTGGCACGTACGCCGGCTGCCTTCACGGCCAAGTCCAACAAGTTGTTTTCGCTCTTCTTGCCTTCGTTGAATTCGCGTACACATTCGGTAATGGCCTCCAAAGCGGCCTTTACTGCTGCCTCGTCACGGTTTGCTTTCAACACCTTCAAGTTTTCTTCTTGTTGCAGACGTACTGCAGTGTTGTCCACCTCAAGGATGTCTATAGGATCCTCTTGTTCTAGGCGATACTTGTTCACACCTACGATGGTTTGAACACCGCTGTCGATACGAGCTTGTGTGCGAGCAGCTGCTTCTTCGATACGCATTTTGGGCAATCCGGTTTCGATTGCTTTAGCCATACCGCCTAGTTTCTCAATTTCTTGGATGTGGCCCCAAGCCTTGTGTACCAATTCGTTGGTCAATGTTTCTACGTAGTATGAGCCGGCCCATGGATCGATGTGCTTGCACACTTCTGTTTCGTTCTGAATGTAAATTTGTGTATTTCGCGCAATGCGTGCCGAGAAGTCCGTAGGCAGTGCTATGGCCTCGTCCAATGAATTTGTGTGCAACGACTGGGTGTGACCCAAAACGGCAGCCATGGCCTCAATACACGTACGTCCCACGTTGTTGAAGGGGTCTTGCTCGGTGAGCGACCAACCTGATGTTTGTGAGTGTGTGCGCAGCGCCATAGATTTGGGGTTCTTGGCACCAAAGCTCTTCACAATCTTGGCCCAAAGCAAGCGTGCGGCACGCATCTTGGCAATTTCCATAAAGTGATTTACGCCAATAGCCCAGAAGAACGACAATCGAGGTGCAAAGGCATCGATGTCAATGCCCGCGTTCACACCAGCTCTCAGATAGTCCATACCATCGGCAAGGGTGTAAGCCAACTCGATGTCGGCTGTAGCACCGGCTTCTTGCATGTGGTAACCCGAGATGGAAATAGAGTTGAACTTAGGCATCTTTTGTGAGGTAAACTCAAAGATGTCGGCAATAATCTTCATGGAGAAGGCCGGTGGATAGATATAGGTGTTACGTACCATAAACTCCTTCAAGATGTCGTTCTGAATGGTTCCTGCCATCTCGTCCAATTGTGCACCTTGTTCCAATCCGGCGTTGATGTAGAAAGCCAAGATGGGCAACACGGCACCGTTCATGGTCATTGAAACCGACATCTTGTTCAAAGGAATACCGGCAAACAACACCTTCATGTTCTCCAACGAACAAATAGACACACCGGCTTTACCCACGTCGCCCACCACACGTTCGTTGTCGGGGTCGTAACCGCGGTGTGTCGGAAGGTCGAAGGCCACCGAAAGACCCTTTTGTCCGCTGGCCAAGTTACGACGATAGAATGCATTACTTTCCTCTGCGGTAGAGAATCCGGCATATTGACGGATGGTCCACGGGCGGAAAGGATACATCATGCTGTATGGGCCACGCAAGAAGGGAGGGATGCCGGCAGCAAAGTCCAAGTGCTCCATGCCTTCAAGGTCTTCTTTTGTATACACGGGTTGTATGTCAATCTGCTCCGGAGTGGTCCAGTTGGCAGATATGCCGTTTTCTTTTTGCCAGTCTTGTCCGTTTTGGGCTTCGATGCCGGCAAATATATCTATGTCTTTGAAATTTTTTCTTGTCATCATTTGATTCCCAATTTGTCGTTAAACTCTTTCAATGTTTTCAGTTGGTCCACTCTGACGTGTATGAAGTTTTCAATGCCGGCAGCCTTAAGGTCGTCGCTGCAAGCCGGTGCGCCGGCCACTACAAACACGGCACGTCCGTTCACGGCGTTGTAGGCCGGTATGGCGTATTCGGCATATTCATCATCGCTTGAGCAAAGCACCACGATATCGGCATTTGCCTGAATGGCGGCTTCTACTCCTTCTACCACTGAGGGGAATCCTAAGTTGTCAATTACTTTATATCCGGCGCAAGCAAAGAAGTTGCAGCTGAATTGTGCACGAGCCTGACGCATAGCAAGATTACCGATAGTCAGCATAAAGGCCACAGGTCGTTTTTCGGCCTTTTCGGTTTGCAAGCGCAAGTTCTCAAAGTCGCTTGCTAGGCGTGAAGTTTCAATGCGGGCATATGGTTTTTCGCACTCACCCTTATGGCTGTGGCAGCATCCGCATTTTTCTTCGGCCATTTTGCCTTCGCTGGTTTCTGTAAAGTTCGGGAATTGGTTGGTACCCAACAAGAACTCGCGACGTTTGCCGGCATTGGCATGACGTGTGGCGTCGGTCTCGTTGATGGTTTTCTGGATGGTTCCGGCTTGGGCAGCACACAAGAAACCGCCTTCGTCTTCAACGCTTAGGAACAAGTTCCACGCTTGTTGTGCCAATGAGGCGGTCAATTTCTCAAGGAAGTACGAACCACCGGCCACGTCCACCATCTTGTCAAAGTGGCATTCTTCCTTCAACAACAATTGTTGGTTGCGGGCAATACGCTCCGAAAAGTCGGTGCCCTTGCTGTTGTACGGACGGTCGTACGGCAACACCACGATACTCTCCACACCGGCCAATGCCGCACTCATGGCTTCGGTTTGTGTGCGAAGCATGTTCACGTGGCTGTCGAAAAGAGTCAGGTTATACTCGGTGGTGGTGGCGTTCACGTACATCTTGCAGGCGCAGGTGCACAATCCGTCTGTTTCCTTATGGGGGCAGTCCGGGCAAGTGGCCTTCGGCTCGTATTGTTTCACAATTTCGGCCCAAAGCATGCGGGCGGCGCGGAATTTGGCAATCTCCATAAAGTACACGCCGTTGATACCCATGTTGAACTTGATTTTCTTGGCGGCCACTTCGGCAGGAACACCGGCAGCAGTCAGCTGGTTCATGTATTCGTTGCCCCATGCCAATGCATAGCCCAATTCCTGGTAGCTGTGAGCACCCGAGTTGCACAAGGTGTCGGCATTCACGTTGATGCAGCGATACTTGGGCAGTTCGGCCAGTGCCTCCACCAATTCTTTTGCTTGTTGCAGCAAGGCGGTAGTGTCTTTGCCCTTGGTCAAAATCTTCTCGATGGGGTCAAAGTTAATGCTTCCCACCAATTTGCTAAGGTCATAACCTTGCTCTTTGAAGTAGGCCACAATCAGTTTGGCCAGTTCCACAGTGTGTCCCTGACAGGTTTTGAAGTTCAGTTCCACACATTCTGCATGGATGCCGTTGAGCAGCGTGCTGATGTATTCTGCGCTCAACTCCTTTGCGGGGATTTGGAATCCCAGCGAGTCTACGCCCTTGTTCAGTATGTCCAGTGCCTTGGCATTGGCTGCGGCTGCACCGTCTGTGGCCTTGATGTTTTGGCGCACATACCATTGGTTGTTATCTTTTTTGTTTCCTCTCACAAAGGGGAATTGTCCGGGAAGTGCGTTTGAGGTAGCCAAATTGTCTACATCTTCTTTCAGATAGAAAGGTTCCATGCTGAAACCCTCATTGGTTTTCCAAACCATTTTTTTCTGATAGTCTGCGCCTTTGAGGTCGGCCTCAATTTTCTCCCGCCATTCTTGGCGGCTGGGCGCTGCAAAGTCAGAAAAAAGTTTTTCTTTACATTCTGCCATAGTTTTTATTTGTTAAGGTTCATGTTTCATCATAGCAAATTTAGTGTTTATTCTGCGTCAGGCCAAAAAAACATGCAGAAATCCATCCGTTCACACCTCTTTTTCTTTACATTTGTCGTATTGATTGAAAAAACATTCTAAAGGAGTAAACTTATGGATTGGTTGTGGTCTTTAATTTCCGACTCCGGTTCCATTGCACACATCGTCTTGTTGTATGCCGTGGTGATATCGTTAGGTATATACGTCGGGAAGCAGAAAATTCCGTTTACGGGCATTTCGTTAGGTGTGTCGTTTGTGCTGTTCATCGGTATCTTGGCCGGTCATTTCGGTTTCACGGGCACGCTCACTACCCTGAATTTTATTCAAGACTTTGGTCTTATCCTGTTCGTCTATTGCATCGGACTTCAGGTAGGCCCCGGTTTCTTCGAGTCGTTTCAGAAGGGCGGTGTCACCATGAACCTGTTGGCCACCGGATTGGTGCTGCTCAATATTGTGGTGATGTTTGGTTTGTATTTTGCCTTCTTCAACACCTCCGACCTCTCGTCGCTGCCTATGTTGGTGGGTGTGCTGTGCGGATCGGTTACCAATACGCCCGGTCTGGGTGCGGCCACCGAGGCGCTTTCGCAAGTGTGGGCCGACGGTAGCACCATGCCGCAAATTGCTTCGGGCTATGCCTGCGCCTATCCGTTGGGCGTGGTGGGCATCATTGCCGCCACCATCGCCATCCGTTATTTGTGTCGTGTATCGTTGAAAGACGAGGAGGCGAAGATTGTGGCCGAGCGTGCGGCCAATCCGCATGCCAAACCGCACAAGATGACGCTTAAGGTGCAAAACTCGGCTTTGAACGGAAAAACCATCTTGCAGATTCGCA
Source organism: Paraprevotella sp. (assembly GCA_017425765.1). Classification (GTDB taxonomy): domain Bacteria; phylum Bacteroidota; class Bacteroidia; order Bacteroidales; family Bacteroidaceae; genus Paraprevotella. The sequence continues at coordinate 14,127 of JAFOXE010000175.1, forward strand.
ACTTCTTGGGCCGCGATTTTGTGTGTTCGCGTTCGTTGCATCAGGGGCACGTAAGCATTCCTAATCGCGACACCGTCATTTATCTCGACGATTGTCTGTACATTGTGTGTGCCGAAGACGATGCCGAGGCCATCTCGGCCTTCATCGGTCCGGAGGAGTTTGTGGAATGGACAGTGCAGGATGTACCCATGGTGTCGAAAAGTATTTTGGTGACACAACCGTCGATGAACGGAAAAACTTTTGGTCAGTTGCACTTCAGTTCGGTGCACGGTGTGAATGTTACTCGCATTTTGCGTTCGGGAATGGAACTTTATGCCGACCGTAATTTGCGTATGCAGGTGGGCGACAAAATTATAGTGGTGGGGCCTGAAGATGCGGTCGACCGTGTGGCCAATCTCATGGGTAACTCCATTAAACGCCTCGATCACCCCAATTTGCCCATCATCTTCACCGGCGTCATCTTGGGTATCCTCTTCGGATGTTTGCCCATTGCCATTCCGGGCATGCCCACTCCTGTCAAGTTGGGCTTGGCAGGCGGACCGCTTTGCGTGGCCATCTTGATGGGTAAGTATGGTTATAAGTTTCACATGGTTACTTATACTACAACCAGCGCCAATCTTATGTTGCGCGAATTTGGTTTGGTTTTGTTCTTGGCCAGTGTGGGCATCAAGGCGGGCGCCGGATTCTGGAACACAGTGGCGCATGGCGACGGTTTGAAGTTCGTGTGGTGTGGCTTTTTGATTACGGTGCTGCCCATTCTCATCATCGGACTCATTGCCCGTCTTAAGTATAAGATGAACTATTTCACGTTGATGGGTATGTTGGCCGGTGCCACCACCGACCCCCCGGCCTTGGCTTTTGCCAATCAAACGGCCGGCAACGATGCGCCTGCGGTGGGCTATTCTACCGTCTATCCTTTGGTGATGTTTTTACGCATTCTCACGGCGCAACTCATCATCTTGTTCTGCTGCAACTTGTAGCAAACTTGTTTCTTTAGGATTTTTTCGCACAAGGCCGATGTTCTTCGTCATCAGGAGAACATCGGCCTTGTGCGTATTTGAGGACCGAAAACACACGATGAAGTCGTGCTTTTTACACCAGCGTGTCCATGCCCTTTACACGCTCGTGTGTGGGGCATCCACATGCTCGTGTAGAGGGTATGTACATGAGCATCTGTTTTTAGATGAGGCCTTCGCGTGCATCTTGTATGCCTGTGCGTGCACGCAAACACAATTTATTAAGTATATTTAACTACTCGGGGGGGGTAAATAAACACATTTTCAGTAACTTTGCTCGTTCATTGCGGGCAAGTTTGTTCTAGCCTTCAATCTGTGTCAAAGAAAAACGGACGTTAACCCAAGGGTAGCTTAAGAGAGCCAAGAGAAACACCCCGAGAAGCACATTAAACAAAAACCTAAATAGTATTTATGAGAAAAGCAAAAGCATTGGTATGTATGCTCGCATGGATGTTGAGCATTACATGGGCTGTGGCACAAACCACAGTGCAGGTGTACAAGCCGGGTAATCGTGCTACCACGCTCGAGAACGGCAAGAAGTACATGATTTACAACACGTGTTTCAATGGTAGCGAGGACCGCACCGGATTCTTGTACGACAGTGGTTCCGCTATTTGGCATTCAGGAGCTCGTGCCAAGAAACCGTTGACCTTTAAGACTACCAACGAGGCTTATCTTTGGGAGGTGGTGACCACCGAGGACTCGGAATCTGGTAGTAAGTATTATATTAAGGCCAACAACGGAGGCTTCGTAAATGCATCTGGTAAAACCAACAATGCTACTGCAGAGGGAAGCGAGTTGTACATTCAAAGCTGGCCTACATCAAAGGCCCCTAAGGCCGGAGTGAAGAGTGAGGATGCCACACAAACCGTTATCGAAAATGCCAACATTGGCAACGATGTGTTTACCATTTGCGGTACTTCTGTTACCTCAAACGGACAAGCCAATGGTGCCGGCGACTGCTGGAACGGTTCGGAGGTAGGCTCTTGGGCAAAATGGGCAAGTGCGCACCCTTATGCATTCTACGAGGTGGTGATAGAGGATGTGGAACTTGCAGAGGGTATGCCTATTCCCGGTCGTACCTACTTTATTTACTGCGACAACGACCAACCCCAATATTTCTATAATGACAATGGTGCGTTGAAGGTGAACAACGATCCTAACTTTGCATGGGACGCAGCTTACTTGTTCGAATGTTTCTACGACGGTCAGTATTTCCAATTCAAAAACCGTAAGGGTAAGTACTTTTGGTTCAACTGGGCAAACAAATCTGACGCTACCCTTAGTGATAATCCTTTCAATTTTATCGTAAATACAAGTGCGGCTAAGGTTAAGGGAAATGTAACTCTACAAAATACAGGAGGTACTTATTTTGTAATGAGAGAGAACAACAACTTTGATCGTTCTTCTGCTACTTACGATAAGAATACTACAGGTAATTGTACCGACTTCGTATTTGTGGAATACGGATGGCCCGCAGATGGCGAAACCTATTACATCTATAGCGACACCTACTACGAAGGGGCCTATGTAAATCGTTTCTTCTATGCCGACGGTAATAACCTACGCACCCAGACCAACGGAAGCGTTGCCGACAACTTCAAATGGACATGTAAGGTAAATGGAGAGTACTATACCTTCCAAAATGGGGCCGGAAAATATCTATCTCATAAGGGCGTGAGCGATACCCCTTACAATTTCCAAATCAACAAAACGGCACCAACCCATGATATTGCTGCCACCTTGTTCTCTGTGAAAGACGCAAAATATTTCGTGGTGCAGAACAGCAATGGTGCATTTAATCAAGCGGATATAACCTACAATCAAGTAACGGAGGATTATTGTACCGACTTCGTGTTCATCCCGGCTAAGGGCGTTACCTGTTTGACCGTACAAGCACCTGCCAAGGTGAGCGGAACTGCCACATGGAACGGCGAAACCAAGGCTTTGCCGGCTTCGTGGTTCATAACTCCTTCTGCTCAAATCAACAACACCACGTTGACAGTTAATAGTTACACCTACGATTTGCAAGGCTTGTATCTGGGCGAAACGCCATTGGGCACTTCTGCTACAGTCGGTCGTCCTACCGAGGAGAATACCGTCATCGAGGCTCGATTCGCTCCCAACATTTTCTCCGCCCAATACGGCGACAAGTGGGTGCGCCTTCAAAATGTGAGCAACAAGAGCTATTGGGCTACTTTGGATCCGGCGGTGACCGAATTCGTAAACCGCCGCGGTAAGACGGCTACCCTCGACTACAGCGACGAGGCACAACTATGGTGCTTGGTAGGAAACGCAGAGAGATTTGTGCTTTACAACAAAGCAGCAGGCAGCAATTATGCATTGGACGTACCCGGAAACTCTTATGGTAACGGAAGCGATGCCATGTTGACTTCAAACACTTCGGCCACTTGTAAGCTTAAAGAGCAAGACTTTGGCTACGCTTTATTGCCCACTTCAAGAAACAATAACGACTGGGGTATCAATATGTATGCCGGTGCAGGTGGTTACTTGGATTTGTATTCTACC
>JAFOXE010000176.1 GCA_017425765.1 Paraprevotella sp.
CAGCGTGATCATTACAGGTTATCCAGCGAAGTATAAGAATTTTAGAACAGCAACTGAGTCAGAGATGATACACGCAGGAAAATGCGTTCCCGTACACACTGAGAAACCTGCCAAGCGTTTCAAATTTAGAAATAAATAATTGAAATGAGCCCAATCACATTGAAAGTGGTTGGGCTTTTTAATGGCTTTTCTTACACTACTCTTCTTTCTTGCGAAGAGTGTATAGGTCTGTTACATAAATCGTAAATATCGGGAAAAACATCATTCCCAAAGATGGAAGTATGACCGCGAGGATCTTTCCTATAGCTGTTACGGGAAATATCGCTGCGCCTACGGTCGATACATTCATCCATGCCCACCATAGTGCATTCCCGAAGCCTTGCAGCCGGGCGTTTACGCCAACTTCGTAGTCGTAGAATATTAGGGCTGCCAAGTAGGTAAATCCTACTACGGTGAAAATATAAGCTCCAAAAATGCGCTTTACCTTGCCATCAACCCTCCATTGTACTACAACTCCCATAGCCACGAAAGCTCGCAGGAGTGGCAGGGCCGATAGAATAACGGCAAGGGCTCGATGTGGTGAAAAATCTATCCATTCGCAGATATTCAGGTAAGGAATGGATATAAGCAGTAGCAATATGTTTAACATAGTATGTCGACATATTGTTTGCAGTTAAAGGTGAATACGCCGTAGTTCTCCTTTACGAAGTGCACGGTTTGTTGCAACAATTTCGTGGGAAATCCGCAACGTCGCACGCTTAGATACAGTTCGCACACCAAACCCCATGCCACTGCATAGCCATGAAGAAGGGTGCGTCCTTCGGTCAAAGCCAAACTCTCAAATGCATGTCCGGCCGTATGACCTAAGTTCAAGGCTTTTCTTATTCCTTCTTCATAGGGATCTTCTTTCACCACATGTTCTTTGATCGCTACACTTGTGGCCACCATGTTTTGCAGTTGGTTGTAGTCTATTTGTTCCCACTCAAAATTAAGTAGTTCTGCCCAATTCTTTGTATTACTGATTAGGCCATGTTTCAGCATTTCTGCGTATCCCGATTTTAGGTTATGTTCATCAAGGGTTTTCAAGAATTCCGTACTTAGCAATACACTTGATGCAGGATTAAATACCCCCACTTCATTTTTTAGCCCGTTGAAGTTGATGCCTGTTTTTCCACCTACCGAGGCATCCACCATGGCTAGTAGGGTAGTGGGAATGTTGATGTATGCAATGCCACGTTTGAATGTTGATGCTGCGAAACCACCTAAGTCGGTTATCATTCCTCCACCCAAGTTTATGAGTAGAGAGTGTCGGCTTCCCCCTTGGTTGCTTAATGCGGCCCACACTTGTGCCAATGCATCAAGGTTTTTGTGCTCGTCGGTGGCTCCGATAACGATGGTTTGAGCTTGTTGCAAGCACGAAAATCCACTTACCACCGGCCAACAAAGTTGGTGAGTGGTGGTGTCGGTCAATACAAAAAGTTTATCATGCGGACATTTCTCTATGGCTTGGTTTAGAGCATTTTCTAAGCAATCCGACAATATGATTTCTTGTGGGTTCATGTCTGTTCTTTCATGTAGTGTGCACAAAGATACACAAAAACCTTAAACATGACGCACTTATGAGGAGATATTGACGTGTTGTTTTCTGCATTTCGTTCCACATAAAATCGTATTTTTCCTTTGGAATGAAGCGAGGAAAAACTGTAATTTTGTAGCGCATATATCTTTTAGATGCTCTTATGTGTTAAAAAATGTCTAAATCATTAAACTAATTTGTCCTTCGTGCATCTAAAACATACTTGAGCATGCGAATTATAAAAGAATCTCTAACGATAATGAAACAAAGAGCAGTATTATTCTTTCTATTTTGTGTAGTGACTCTCACTTTGAGTGCCCAACGAATCACCGTGCATGGCGTGGTGTTGGATGGCGACACAAACGAAACTCTTCCTTCAGCTACGGTGCAGTTGTTAAAGACCGACAGCACACAGGCTGCAGGTGTTGCAACCAATACCGAGGGTGTTTTCAAGTTGCCTGCAGTAAGAGCCGGTAACTATATCCTAAAGGTGTCGTTTGTGGGCTTTGTGTCACACATACAAAACCTCACTCTTACCAAGGAGAAAAAGACGATAGACATGGGACAAATTACTTTGCGTTCCAATGCCGTGTTGTTAAAAGGTGCCGAGGTAACCGCTCACGCAGCTCAGGTTGAGATGAAGGAAGATACCTTTGTGTATAATAGTGCGGCCTACCGCTTGCCCGAGGGGTCTGCTCTTGAGGAATTGGTTAAGAAGTTGCCGGGTGCTGAAGTTGACGATGACGGCAAAATCAAGATAAACGGAAAAGAGGTCAAGAAAATTATGGTGGACGGAAAAGAGTTCTTCAATAACGACACCAAGATGGCGATGAAGAATTTGCCCACCAAGATGATTGAACGTATAAAAGCCTATGATCGCCAAAGTGATTATACCCGCATCACCGGAATTGACGACGGTGAGGAAGAAACCGTATTGGACCTCAGCGTAAAGAAGGAAATGAAGCAAGGGTGGGTTGTAAACACCGATGTGGGTTATGGAACAGAGGATCGTTATACCGGTAAGGCCAATGTGAATCGTTTTGCGGATAATTATCAATTCACCGTAATAGGTTCTGCAAATAATGTAAATGATCGTGGCTGGGGAGGAGGCGGAAATGGTCTTGTAGCCAGCAAGATGGCCGGATTAAATTTTTCGTGGGAGAACGGGAAAAAGGATCGTGAAGCCGGCTTCTTGAAGTTGGGTGGTAATGTGCGTTATTCGCACAGTAGTTCCGATTCGGAATCAAAAACCAACTCCGAAACATTTCTTTCCGGTGGTAGCTCAAGCTCATTCTCAAACAGCCGTAGCAAATCGTTCAACCACAACACAAATGTGAATGGAAACTTTCGTGTAGAGTGGGCCCCCGACAGTATGACCAACATAATGTTCCGCCCCAACTTCTCTTATTCTGAGTCGTATGGTAATTCTGGTAGCAGTTCGGTGACGTTTAATTCTGACCCTTATGCTAAATACACCGATCCTTTATATCAATATACGGATGATGACGAGAGTTTGGTGAACAGCAACGAACGAGAATCCAAGAACGATGGATCTTCGAAGTCGGTTGACGGACGCTTGCAGTTGAACAGACGTTTGAACAGTAAGGGGCGTAATATAACCTTAAACTTCTCGGGAGGTTACTCCACCAACGAGAACGAATCGTTTAGTATATCAAAGGTGCGTTTCTATCAAGAAACTGATCCTAAAAAGATGCGTAGTTATACAAACCAATATAACCTCAATCCTTCCGAAAGCTACAACTACCAAGGTCGTTTAAGTTACAGTGAGCCTTTGTTTGCCGGTGCAACATTGCAGGCTAGTTACAGCTTGCAGTATCGATATTCGGATTCCGATCGTTCAATGTACTCTTTGGATTCATTGGTTTCCAAGGGCTACATTAC